>JAKQGS010000268.1 GCA_029556045.1 Pseudomonadota bacterium
GAAGAGCGTAAGGAAGAGCAGGCCGTAAGCCACGACGTCCCTGAGAAAGATGCCGCGGGAGAAGAAGGATTGGATCAGGCCTTCGATCATGCCCTGGCGGACGTGGATACCGCTTATGTCGTCAAGTTGAAGGAAATCGAGGATCGCATCAGCGAACTGGAAAACCTGATGCGCGCCAACGAAGAAGATCTTAAGTTATTTGCTCCCTGAAGTTTGACCAATCTTAAACGATCCCCCGGATTCTTTTGAATCCGGGGTAATTTTTTTAGAAGCCCATTTTTAATGTGGCTTCTGCTATTCCCCTTTGAACAGGGACATTCCTTCATGGTAGTCTTAAGCCCTTGACTGACTAGGAAAGGCCTACCCAATGGACGTTCTCAAAACCGCTGTTCCAGGCGTTCTTCATATCCGCCCCAAAGTCTGGGGCGACAGCCGTGGATATTTTCTGGAAACCTATCACCGCCAGCGCTATCGTGATGCCGGGATCCCTCTGGATTTTGTGCAGGACAATAGCTCTTTTTCCCAGAAAGGTGTGCTGCGTGGCCTGCATCTGCAGAATCCCGGTGCGCAGGGAAAACTGGTGTTTGTGGGCCAGGGGGAGGTGCTGGATGTGGCGGTGGATGTGCGCCGCGGTTCGCCGCACTTTGGTCGCTATGTGGCGGTGAAATTGTCGGCGGCGGAGGGCAATCAGCTGTACATTCCCCCGGGGTTTGCCCATGGGTTTGCGGTTCTGAGTGAAACGGCGTTGTTTTCATACAAGTGCACGGATTTTTATAATCCCGCCTCCGAAATCACGGTGCGGTGGGATGATCCGGATATCGGTATCCCCTGGCATGAGTACGGCGCGGATTTTCGTCTCAACGATCGGGATGGCTCCGCACCTTGCTTGAAAGATATACCGGTCGAAACACTGGTGCCTTACTGAGCTGGCAATACCATGAGAGGGGCCTGCCACTGGACGGGTGTGGGGCAGTCTTTTCCGGTGCAGGTTTTTGTGGTCGTTTCATGGAGGCCCGGTGTTTTGGGAGCGTTCACACCGGATGATTCCGGAACCTCTTGCGGGCTACCCAAGGATGCCAGAATTTCCGCGCGGGTTTTTAAGCTCTTGGCTTCCATAGCCACCGCAATGGCGCCCGCAGCCACAGCGGCTGCCGTTGATGTGCCGTGGATTGTCATGCCGTCGGCGAAGGTGATACGAGAGGGGGTTAGAAAGTCCGGCTTTAAAATCCCCAGGGCTTCATCGGTGGCACCATTACCATAGGGCACGTCGCTGGCCCCGATGGTGATCACCTGGGGGTTATCAGCGGGAGGAAAAACGAAGGAATGACCATTGCTGCCCTCCATCACCACATCAGAGCCGTTCACGGCAGCCCAGACATCGAATTTTTTAAATTTTATGAGCGCTGCTGTGCCGGAGGCTGCTTCCGCCCGTAGGCGATAGAATCCTTTAGGAAGGGTGACCGACAATCCTTCGCGGGGATGGCGGGAATAACCCTCCGTTTTGCCATGGTACACACCATCCTGCACCAGTTTGCCACGGCCCATTTCGTTACCATGATCATCCTCCAGAATCAGATTGAGATCGATGGCGGTGCGGTGGAAATAATAGGTGTCTTTGAAATCCGACCAGCCCAGGGTAATTTTGACCGGCGTGCCGGCATTCTTAACCTCAAAACGCAAGTAGCGCCCATGGAGTGGCAGTACCACGTTGTTGGCAGAGTCCACTTTCAGCGGCCCCTTGTAGCTGCTTTCACCAAGATTGCCAGCGGCGTTGACCCAGATGATCCCGGCTTGGATCGCGCGATTGACCAAACCGTTGATGTAACCCTGTCCATCGAGGTTGCCCGCAGATTCCCAGATCTGGCTGTAGAGGGCGATCACCGGCTGACGGGGGCGGGTTCTCTTGTAACGAATGAGATCATCCACCGCCCGTTCCAGATTTTTAAATGGTCCGTTGGTGACGTAGAGGCGCAGGGTGGGGCCGGGTGATTGACGGTTGTAAAACCCCTTGCCGGTTGCCACCGCCCATACGATCTCTGCCAATTTGGTGCCGTGCAGGGTATCGCTGGGATCCCCTTCGTTGGTGTTCTGCACTGTGATATCGCCGGGCAGCGTCACACCACGAGCCGTGGCCAGGCCGGAAAATCCGTTATCAAGAACGGCTACGGTCACACCTTGTCCCACATGCCCTTGATTGCGATAACTCTCCAGCTGCAATGCGGTGGTGAGTTCCGTTAGGTTCAGGACCGGACGTCCTGTATAGGCGCTTTCTGCAAAGGGTGTTGGTCCCTGGTTGTGAGCGGGGGGCAGGGATGGTTCAGGTTGGGTGGTCTGGGAGGAGTCTTTTTTCGATCGCCGCCATTCATAACCGCATCCGGACATCAGGCCCAGGGCAACGCCGGCAAGCAAAACGGTGCGGAAACTGATGGCCATGAGGATCTCCTCGCATGGTTATCGTTTGTATAGCGGATATTAACAAAAAAACCAATAAAAACAACATTTATTTAATATTTAATATAAACAAAGCAATAATGCACAGTATAAGTAATTGAAATGTAAGGAATAATAAATAAAATTAAATTTTAGAGAGGAAGGGTCGAAGGGGGTACTATAGGCGAGAAGAACACAGAGATTAACCGGAAAGGAGATCCTATTGATGATATCGCGGTTTCACACCAACCCCCGGCAACGGGAATATCCGCAAATACCGCGTGAGTCGTTAGCCCCCAAACTCGGCCCTCCCCTTGATCCTATATCAAGGTAAGACATAGCGCCCGCCAGACCTTAACGGGTCTGCGGGCCATTCTTATTAAAAGGCCAGTTCCAGCCCTAAGCCGATAGCCAGTTGGCTCACCCGCCCGATACTATCCATTGACAGCCGTGACACGTCATCCCCATCCTGATGCCAGACGTCCGTATGATGAAAATCGATAAGATCCAGGGCAGGTACCCCCTTTGCCAAATAGGGCTCGTGATCGTCGGAGATCGCGGTGGACTGCGCCCCCTTGAATAGAGGGTTGCCGGGAAACAGAGCCTCGTCCACCTGGATAGCCTGCTCCAGCAATGCCCCCGTTGAATGCAGTTCTTTGATCAAACGCACCTGCGGTGCCCCGATCATATCCATCAGGATCAATGCCCGGATCGCCTGTCCCCCAAGTTCCTGCGGAAGACACATCTGCGTGGTTGAGCCGGAGCAGGTGGTAAGGCGCCCCGCTTCATGCCGGCTACCATAAGTATTGTCCTGCACCCGCGCTGGATGCCGCTGTTGACCGTCATGCCAATTGGGCAAAACGGATTCTTCCCCATCAAACCAGATGGCCATAAGGCCGCAGGATGGCTTACTCTTCTGCACGGCGGACCCCTGCAAAAACGTCATGATCTGCAGCAAAGCCACCGTTGATGAGCCGCTGTCATTGGCTCCCACATAGGCGATTCCCGGAATTTCCTTGGTGTCATAGTGGGATGCCAGTATCACCATGCAGGGTTTGTCCGCTGACCAGGCTGGCCAGGCCACAATATTTTTTCCACTGCGGGACTGGACTGCAGGAGCTGGAAGATTGGGATTGTCCAGCAGGGCAGGATTGGGGGTTTCGGCGGTGAAGGAACTTTCTTGCACCACCAGGCCGATTTCTTTGACGCGTCCCACCAACCACTGTGCAACCTGCTCCTGCTCCGACGAACCAAAGGGATGGGGCTTTGCGGTTATGGTGGTGAGGTCCTTTTGGGCGATGGCTTCATCGAGGGTAAACTGTTTGGCCAGAGCGACCGCCTGCGGCGAAACATCCCCGGATTTATGATCCTGACGGGAACAAAGGGCTGACGTCAAAATCAGCGCGCATCCCTGTATGATAATCCATATGGCTTTCATGCGTGGCTCCTTGAGGACGGTTTGACGCCCTCTCGATTTCTTTCTAGAATAATGGAAAATCCGGAGGATGAGGCATGAAATTTAAAATGATTTTTACCGGCGTGGCGTTGGCGGCTGTTCTTTATCTGCAATTTTGCGTTGATTTCAAGAAAATGATTCCGGTAGAGCCGGAAGCGACGCCCCCCCAGGCTACTACACCGATCCCTGACCCCGGAACCGCTGCACCTGATTCTGCGACGACGCCAGAGGCGGCACCTGCGCCCGAGGGTGCGAACTGAATGAGTGTGATTGCTCCCAGAGCCTCGTTCCAACCATTGCTGACCGACATTGTTTCAAAACAATTGATCGGTCCAAAGCAATTTTAAAAATTGCTGGCAAGGCAAAATTGTAATGCCGCGTTTGGTAATCCGCTTCTCAGGGTCCAATGAGACACCGTAAAACTTTTCGATCACGCCCTGGTCATCCCAATGTGCGTCAAGGGATATTGGCTCCGTCATCCCCCCATCATCTCCAACAGCAATGACGATGTCGCTTTCCACCCACATGGTCAGGGGTGTTAGGGCGAGGGTTTGTGGCTTTAGACCAGCGCTTTCAAGACTTGTAAATCATATCGACATCAATTATCATTGAAAAATGACATCATGGTGGCATATTGGATTTTTCTATGAAGTATCAACGTATTATACAACCGCCCGAACGGAGTTTCTTCCTCTTTGGGGCGCGCGGAACCGGGAAGTCAACTTGGCTAAAAGAACATTTCCCAGATGCTCTTTGGGTTGATTTGCTGGATGAGGCGAAATTTCAGTCCTACTTGGCGCAACCAGGGCTTTTTGCCGAAACGATCGCCACTGCTAAAAAGGACCAATGGGTTATCGTTGATGAAATTCAGCGTTTGCCGAATTTACTCAATGAAGTCCATCGAGCGATAGAAAACAAAAAACAACTATTTGCATTAAGTGGTTCCAGCGCACGCAAGTTAAAGCATGCTGGTGTGAACCTGCTGGCAGGACGGGCCACACGACGCTTCATGCATCCACTCCAACCCGACGAACTTCAGACGGATTTCGATCTTGAAGACGTTCTCCGATTTGGAACGATCGCTTTGGTTTCACAAGCAAAAAACAAGGTGGAAGTTCTCGAAGACTATGTTCAGACATACCTGCGGGAAGAAATTCAAAGGGAAGCCATTGTTAGAAATCTGCCGGCGTTCGCTCGATTTTTACCAATTGCTGCCCTCATGCATGGTCAGGTACTCAATGTGACATCGCTGGCGCGGGATGCCGAAGCCCATCGCACCACAATCTCCGGTTACGTCGACATTCTTGAGGATACGCTTCTCGCCTTTCGCCTCGAAGCGTTGCAGGCTAACTTGCGGGTGAGGGAAAAACGCCATCCCAAGTTCTATTTTATTGATCCAGGAATTGTTAAAGCCCTCAAACGCAATCTTTATCCCGTGACTCAGGAAGAACGGGGATCTCTATTTGAAGGTTGGTTCGTCAACCACGTGCGAGCAATGAACGACTACTGGCGACTTTTTGATCGTATGTGCTATTGGGCCGCGCCAAACGGCAAAACCGAGGTCGATTTGATTCTCACACGCGGAAGCGAACATCTTGCCATCGAATTAAAATCCGGCACACGAATTCGTCCCGAGGATTTTAGTGGATTGCAAGCTATGTCCGATTTAAAAGGACTTAAACGAAAAATCATCGTCTACTGTGGCACCGAAATCCGAAAAAAAGATGATATTGAAATCATACCAATTTCGGATTTTATCCATAGAGAAATATTGAAAAGCTGGTAATTTAAATAAAATCCAATAAATTAAGATGGTTTTGGCCAGCCATCGACTGACCATAGCCATCAAGTTAAGGGTTAGAACACTTGGTGCACTTGTTATATAGATCATTAGATTCATTGATTTTTTTCCTAGTTGAGGTCTTAGAATGATTGCGCTCGGAACAGTGTTTAGCCAGCTTGGCAAGCAGCCTTGCCA
>JAKQGS010000285.1 GCA_029556045.1 Pseudomonadota bacterium
GCATGGTTCTGCGGGTGATCAACAACCATATCCGGACCCTGGAAGAACTGCAATTGCCCCCCATCATCAGCAAACTGGCGGAGGAAAAACGCGGGTTGATACTGGTGACGGGAGCCACCGGCAGCGGTAAATCCACCACACTGGCGGCTATCATTGAAAAGATCAATACCGCACGCTCCTCCCACATCATCACGGTGGAAGACCCCATCGAATTCATGTTTAAGGAAAAGCGCTCCACCATCAACCAACGGGAGATCGGTATCGATGCCGCTTCGTTTGAAAGCGCCCTGCGCAGCGCTCTGCGGCAAAACCCCGATGTGATCCTAGTGGGGGAGTTGCGGGATAAGGAAACCACTGAGACCGCCCTGATGGCTGCCGAAACGGGGCATCTCGTGATGTCGACCCTGCATACCATGGACGCGGTTGAAAGCCTCACCCGTCTGATGACCTACTTCCCACCGCACCAGCACAAATCCCTGCGGGTCATGCTGGCACAAGTATTAAAAGCGGTGGTTTCCCAGCGCCTGATCCCCCGTTCCGACAAGCGTGGCATGGTGGCAGCGTTGGAAATCATGGTGATGAATGAATTGATCAAAGAAGAAATTCAGATTGCCGAGAACTTTAATGCCCTGCATGACGCCATTCGGGACGGCCAGGACAATTATGGCATGCAGAGCTTCGACCAGTCTTTGTTGTCGCTGTTCCAGAGGGGGATCATCTCGGAGCGGGTGGCGATCCGGCAGGCGTCTAATCCGAAGGATATGGAGTTGTCCCTGCACGGTATATCTTAATTTCTCCATAAAAAAAGGGGAGCTTTGACAAGCCCCCCTTCAACTGAGGAGAAAAAACTTATCGCACTGACTTAAACCAGCAGCGCGGGCGTAGCCCGGTCGTATACTGCTCTTGCGCCATGCAGGAAACCGTACCGGCTTCCGTTTCAGCGTCAGCGCTGTTACGACGGCTACCCAGCGACTTACCGGGGATCAGTCCACTGTCAAAGTTGGCGACGCAGAGAGCGCCCGCCATATAGGTGTCCAACCGGCACTGACCGGCGGGGTGATTGTGGTTGGTCGCTGTGACCTGACGGGAATCCGGTGTGTCCCAGTTGGAAACGGTGCCGCCCAACGCTGACAGCAGATCCGCCAGGGACTTACCACCCATCGCGGAGCGATAGCAGAGGTTTTGAGCTTCTTCATCCGCCCAAACGCTGTCGCAGAGACTCTTTGGGGTTGCAGCCACGGTCGTACGAGAATTTGCGTTGGCAGCGGTATCATCACCCCAAAGCATACGAGCGCATTTCATGGTGGCGAAATAGTCGGACTGACCTTCGTCAGCGGCCCAGCTGGAGGAAAATGGATAGCCCGCCAGGTGGTGACCCAGCTCATGGCACACCACCAGGGCAAAACCATCTTCCGTCACTTCCTGACGACGGGCCAGACCGCCGTACATGTTCACATCCCATGTTCCCAACCACTGGGACGCAGAGGCGTTGACAGTGGAGTCGTTCCAAAGGCGGTTGACGTTCAGGCGTCCACCATGTTGGCGAACGATAGGATCATAAACGGCAATAACACGATCAATGACATTGTTAAACTGCTGCTCGGTGATGCCTGTCGCGGCAAACTTGTTGTCCTCCAGATGGAGGTTGTTATCTGGCAAAAATTTGCCATAAGCCATAGGTGCCACAGCCATCCCTGCAAACCACACTGCATGCAAAAGCGAACGCCACATGCCGTCGTCTCCTTACGAAATTAAATTGTGATGAGGTCCCGATGAGTATGAGTGTAGCATACTTGGTTGACCGGCCAATAAGAATTTAGAAAAACTGAATTGGGCTTTTTACAAATCCAAGTGCTTTGAGAAATGGTTGTCGTGGCGTGAAAAGTTTTCCTAGGGCTTCGAGTTGGGCTTTATTTTTACGCTGCGAGCGCCTGACACCTTTTGGCTGGCATCCAGCGCCAGAAGCGTGACTTCGGTAGCGGATGTGACTTCCAGCGTTGTGGTCGCACGATAGATCTGCACGCCGCCTTCGTTTTTATGGGGCGAAAATTTTACATCAGCCCGTCCGCTGGCGGTGCAATCACTCAGGGACCCAACACAAAGAGCAACCGCTGCAGCCTCGGGAGCGATCGCCAGAAACCGCAGTTGCCCTTCGCCTTCATCCTGTTCCAGCTTAAGGGAAAGTGAACCATCCAATAGCGCTGCACCGACATCGACGCAGTTGTCTTCCAGGTTGGCCAGACCATGATCGGCAAAAGCTTTGGTAATCAGACAGTGGTTGGGTGACGGGGTGGAGGCATCGTCATCGTCATCATCCAGACGCAGGATCGCTTGATACGAATCAATGTAAGCATCCGTTGTCATCAGGTGACGAAAGAAATAACGCGCTGCCTTGTCCGTACCTTCTTTTTCTCCGTAACGTTCCATCAACGCCACACGCATGTCCCAAACTGCTCCTCCAATTATAGTTCCTACCTTATGGACTCCCGTGGAGGCCGGCATGGGGTGACGGCTGGTATTCTCGAGACGACGAATAGGGTCTGTCCGTCCTAACACAAAACCAGGAGCCAAAACCGGGTCATTCGTGACAAAACTGCCGACAATATCGCCGATCCCTTCGGAAAATCCGCCATCCGTAATACCGCCACGGGTGCCCAGAGAATCGTCGAGACCATGGCCCCACTCGTGAAACAGAACGTCATTGATGAGCGCCATGTTACCGCAGGTCAATCCCTGGTCGGATCCTTCCGCAAATAGCACGATACGCCGACCGTCGTAATAGGCGTTACAGGCGCCATCATTGGAATTCACCACAACCGGTATGCGGGAGTTGATAAACGGAGTTTCCTGTGGGGTCAGGTAGCGGGACACCGTGTCCACCACCTGGTTGAGGTTTACAAAAGCGCTCAATGCAGCAAGCGATGCGTCGGATTCTTTGATCACTGCTGCATCGGCATCCGCATCCGCATCCGCATCCGCAT
>JAKQGS010000507.1 GCA_029556045.1 Pseudomonadota bacterium
TTGAAAAAGCCGAACAGGCCTACCTTTGGGCACGCTCATCCAAGGCTACGAACCCGAAAGGCACCGCGAATTGGAGCAGCTACTATGAGCAGATGCTGCGGGAATTGGCGGAGCGCAAGCCCCCCGCGAAAGTTCACGCCAAGACGCACCTGGTGACGGTGGAACAAAAAATCGTGGAGTTAACCCGTCTTCTTGAGACTGTGAACTTTGCGCTGTTTCAGGGCTTTTATAAGAAGTTTGCCTCCCGTTATGAGTTGGTCGTCCATATCCTTGCGGTGTTGGAACTATCAAAATGGGGCAAACTAAAAATTTATCAGCAGGAAGCCAGTGGTCCGATCTGGATATACCGCAGCGGCTTTGACGAAGCATTATTGCCCGTCAGTCGCGATAACCAGGATCGACTGGCGCAGCCGTTTATTCCGGAGCCCGCGGTTTTGCCGGAAGCGGTGTGGGATGTGACCAGCATGCCTGGCGTGAAAATCATTGAACCAGAACCGGAGATGTAGGCGTTATGACTGATAACCCGCATGAGTCATCATCACCCCATAAAAAGAAAGCTGCTCGTCAGAGCAGCGTTGTGCAGCCGGAGCTGCCCTTCGCGGAGGAAACCCTCGCGGAGGTGACCGCAGCGGCCCCTGTGGATGTCAGCGACGATGGCGACCTTCTGGGGGTCGACGACTTTATCGAGTTTTTTGCCGAGGAAACCAGCCCTACGGGGTCGCCTCTTAGTATTTTTCGCCTGGCTCCTGAAAGGGCGGCCGAAGTGGTCGTGGCGAATACCGATGGCGTGACCATTGAAGTCAAAACCAAAAAACCAAAAGCCGAAGCGGCCCCTGAGCCGGAGGCTCCGGTACTTTTGAAATTTGAGGAAGCCCTGACCCTGGAGGGTCAAGTGGAAGCGGTGGTTTTTGCAGCGCCCAAGCCGCTGCAGCCCTCCGAAATTCTGGATGTTCTGCAGGATGATGAAATGACCATCACCCAGGAGCAAATTGAGGCAGCCCTGAATAGTCTGATGCGGCTCTATGGTGAGCGGGCCGGCGGCTTTCGCCTGGAGCACCTCAAAGGGGAAGGTTACCAGTTTCGCACCGTACCCGCCGCCATGCCGATCATGGAGCGGCTGTTCACATCCCGCCCGCGCCCCTTGTCGCGGGCGGCTTTGGAAACCCTGGCGATCATCGCCTACCGCCAGCCGGTCACCCGCGCGGACGTGGAGCATGTCCGGGGCGTCGACGCCGGCAGTGCGATCAAAAACCTCCTGGATCGCAATATGATTCAGTGCGTGGGCCGCAAAGAGGATGCAGGACGTCCGATGTTGTTTGGCACAACCAACGAATTTCTCAAGGTTTTCCGTGTACCAAGCCTGAGCCAATTGCCGCCGCTTTCGTCCTTTCAGCCGTCGCCTGAATTGATGGCGGAAGCCCGCAACAAACTGGAAAACAGCGATCAGGAGATCGATGTGGAAGGGTTTGTGGGGGATGAGGAGTACCAAGAGGGTCAGGTCGTCGGGGAGGAATCCCTGGAGGAGGCTGTGGTCGCTCCCGAGGTCGAGCACACAGAGGCCGATCGCGAGGAAGAGGCCATGTGGGCTGAACGATTGGCGGAAGATTATGGACGGGGCGAGGAAGTCGTAATAAAAGGGGCTCAGTTCGACAAAGAGGGCTTTGACGAGGAACTTTTGGAAGTTGAGGAAAACGGTCTTGGAGAATCAGCGGATACGGATTCAGAAATGGATGTCGGAGATGGGGATAGCATCCCGCCGCGAGGCCGAGACATGGATCAAGGAGGGGAGGATCAAGGTTAACGGAACCGTTGTCACAGAGATGGGGTTTAAAATCGACCCCGAAAACGACGATGTTTTGGTTAACAATAAGTCCGTCCTGAAGAAAGCCCCCTCCAAAGTTTATTGGTTGCTGCACAAACCGGACAAAACCCTCACCAGCCGACGCTCCCAGGGGGAGCAGCTGACCATTTTTGATCTGCCCAGTCTGGCCAAAATCCCCTTTCTGGTTTTCCCGGTAGGTCGCCTCGACTATCGAACGGAAGGTCTTCTGCTGCTTTCCAACGATGGTGAACTGGTGCATCGCCTGGCCCATCCCCAGTACAAACTGCCGCGGCACTACCAGGTTTTGGTATCCGGTAAACTTTCGCCGGATGAGGAAAAAAAACTCACCGGTGGCATCGTTCTGGAGGATGGTCCCGTCAAGCGGGTGGACCTCCAGTATGCTCATGGACAAAACATGGGAGCCAGCAAAGGAAGCTGGTATTTCATTACAGTGTATGAGGGACGCAATCGCCTGGTTCGCCGCCTTTTTGAAGCGGTGGGACACAAAGTTGTGCGGTTGATCCGCACTGGGTTTGGAGATTTGCGCCTTGAAGAGAATCTGGTCCCGGGCGAATACCGGCAGTTGACATCAGAGGAAATTCGTCAGCTTAAGAAAGCGACGGACTTGGAATAATTGCAGCGGAACATGTTGCTGAGGAGGACTCAAGATGAAATTAGGCACCCTGAAAAACGGCACCCGGGACGGTCAGTTGGTGGTGGTGAAGAAAGATAACTCCACCTACACCAGTGCGGAAAAAATCGCCCCGACCATGCAGGCGGCTCTTGATAACTGGCATGAAACGGCTCCCAAGCTGGAGGCCCTTTCCCGCGATCTGAACCAGGGAGTGATCAAAGGCAGCCCCGTCGATGTTAAAAATTTCCTGTCACCGTTACCACGGGCTTATGAATGGGTGGATGGATCCGCCTACATCAATCACATAGTTCTGGTGCGCAAGGCCCGCGATGCCGAGCCGCCGGAGACCCTGCGCACTGATCCCCTGGTTTACCAAGGGGGATCCAGCGTCTTTTTATCCCCCACGGAAGATATCTACCTGGCGGATCGCAACTGGGGCTGCGACTTTGAGTCCGAAGTCGCAGTGGTGATGGGAGACACACCGCAGGGAGTTAAAAAAGAGGATGCCCATAAATACGTCCGTTTGGTCATGATTGTGAACGATGTATCTCTGCGCAACCTGATTCCGGCGGAGCTGGCCAAAGGTTTTGGATTTTTTACCTCCAAGCCGGCCAGTGCATTTGGACCCTTTGCGGTGACTCCCGATGAATTGGGGTCAGCGTGGAAGGATGGCCGGGTTCATTTGAATCTGGTGACCATGTTGAATGGCCAAAAATTTGGTGACCCCAACGCTGGCCCGGAAATGCATTTTTCCTTTTATGAACTGATGGAGCATATTGCCAAGACCCGCAGTTATGGGGCTGGCACTGTTCTTGGCAGCGGCACCGTATCCAACGAGGACCGCAGCCGTGGCTCCTCCTGTCTGGCGGAAAAACGGATGATTGAAACCATCGACACCGGAACAGCCGTCACCCCCTTCCTCAAGGATGGGGATAAGATCGAGATTGCCCTGATGGGGGCGGACGGCAGTGAGGTCTGCGGTCGTATCAGTCAGAAAGTGACCGAAAAAAAGCCCTAAGTTGCCAATAATTTGGTATAATTTGGGAGGCTATGCAGGTAATTATGCAGAGCACCCCAAATTATGCTATAAATGCATGGAAGCATTTTTTTAATATCAGGACGCGATAGGACGTTGCATGCCAACACTTGTGCAGATGTTGCGGGAATCAAAGGACTGGATTTTGTATCTGCACACAGTGTCGGTGCGAGAGCACGCCTCTCTGGATGATTTGAAGAAACTCCTCCTACTGGAGAGCAAGGATGCCGTGGTGGTGGTTAACCGCAACGGCGAGCCCGTCAAATTTATTCCTGGCCCCCATAAAAAATCCATCCTGACCCTGTTGGGTACCCACAAGTCGATTGCGGACCTGCCGCTGCCCCGTATCGTGGTGCTCTCAGAGGAATCGGATATCAGCGAAATGGATGCCGCCCTGGAACAGGCGGGGCCGATGGACGTCCGTTTTTTCCTGATCACCCGTAAGGGTATACCGTATGGCTTCCTGTCGGAAGTGAATCTGATGAAGGCGCTGGCTGCCGCCATGACCACGCGGGAAAAGCAGGAGTTTGTGCTGCGTACCGAAATGAAAAAAATGCGGGAGTCGCTGGATTACACCCTGCACGATATCAAGGGACCCCTGACCATCATCAGTCATTGCGCCCATCTCCTGGAAATGGCGGGTGACCGTGACGCCAAGGGGCATGAACTGATCAAAAAAATCATCCTGAACTCGTCAAAGATCATCGATCTTGCCAGCGGCTTTCTCAGTGCGGGTCAGATTTCGGCGGGCCATTACAAGGGAGTGCGAGCCTGGATTGAAGCCCACCTGTTTGTCAGCCAGGTGGCGGATGATCTGGCGGATGTGGCAACCATGCGGGGGATTCACCTCCGGGTGGAAGGCATCGCTCCAGGCCGTATCTTTATCGACAAGAGCCTGATGACAAGAGCCCTGCAGAATCTGGTGGAAAACGCCATCAAACATTCCCCGCAAAAAATGGATATATTCATCACCAGCGAAGTCAAAGCCATCAACGGTCTCGATCATCTTTTGATTCATGTGATCGATGAAGGCCCCGGCATTCCCCACGGCCAATTGGATGAAATCTTCACGGCATTTAAACAGGTTTCTGGAACCCAGCAGGATCTCATCCCGGGGGTTGGCCTTGGGCTGACCATTGCATCCAAGTTCGTGGAAGCTCATGGTGGCTGGCTGGAGGCTCATAATAATCCTAATGGTGGGGCCACGTTCACGCTGGTGATTCCGAACTTTGAGGCCGACAAACTTGCTGCAGCTCCTGAGCCGGCTGCGGGAGCGGTGCGGCCCATGCGGATTCTGGTGGTGGATGACGATCCGGATATTGTGGAGTATGTGGCGGAGACGATCCGCGATATGGGTCATCAACCGATCGGCGTGGCAAACTCCATCGACGCTCTTCAGGAAATTCGCGCTCATAAGCCCGACCTGGCTTTGATCGACATCATCATGCCCGGCATGAGTGGTCTGGAATTGCTGGAGGCCATGCAAATGGAAGGGCTGGTATTTCCGGCCTATCTCTTTAGTGGCAAGTTCCCCGAAGAGACCGCCGCCAAAATCGCCCGCGACAACGGGGCGGAAGGCTATCTCAATAAACCATTGGAGTTGGCCAAACTAAGGCCGGTGATCAATCGGCACATGGGCCATCTGTCACACTGATATGATGTCCCGGTGGACCTTGCCAACCGACGCCTGTGCGGTGGGCATGATGATGATATCGTCCAGATTCACATGAGCGGGTCGGGTGGTGGCAAAGGCGATGCACTCGGCGATATCCCGCCCCGTCAGAGGTTGAACGCCTCGATACACCTGCTTGGCTTTTTCTTTGTCCTGATAAAAACGCACTTCGCTAAATTCGGTTTCCACCATGCCGGGATCGATGGACGTGACCCGGATACCGGTGCCGTTGACCTCAAGTCGCAGGGTTTGGGAGATGGCTTTAATGGCATGCTTGGAGGCACAGTAAACGCTGCCTCCCTCATAGACCTGATGGCCGGCAATCGAGCCAAGCATCACCACATGGCCTTTTTTATTTTTAATCATGGTGGGCAGGATAGCGCGGGTGACCCGCATAACCCCCATCACATTGGTGTCGATGACGGTCTCCCAGTCACTCATGCGGCCGGTGGCCACATGATCCATCCCCAAAACCAACCCGGCGTTATTCACCAGAATATCGAGATCATACTGGCACCATTCCAGGGCCTGACGGGTAAAGTGCACCACCGACTCATCGCTGCGAACATCAAGAGGCAGAGCCAATACAGCCCGCGCACCCTTGGTGGTCAGAGCCTGCGACACGTCCGTCAGTCTTTCCTCGCGTCGTCCACCGACCACCAGTGAGTAACCCATTTCCGCAAATACTTCCGCCGTTGCCAGTCCAATACCGCTGGTGGCTCCGGTGATACAAACAAAACGATGCATAGTCCTGTCCTCAACCCAAAATCTAAACCCGACGAATGGTCAGAGCGCGATCGGAGCCTTCACCCACCGACACAGAATCCATACCTTCGTCTTTGGCTCTCTGGTGCTGAATGCGGCGGTAAAAACTGTTGGTGGGCTTGAGGCGCACTTCCTCCATCCCCGGATTGGAGCGCAGCTGGGCGACGGCTTCCAATACCTCCTGAATGGCCTTAGCTTCAAACTCCTGATCACGCTCAGGGTTGTGCTGACGCTCCCGATCCCCGCGTTTAGGTCCTCCGTGACGATCCCCTCGTCCGGAGTGGCCGTCACCCCGGCCGCGGCCTTGATGCTCAGCAGGTCCCCGTTGTCCCCGCTCACCGCGATCACTGCGTCCACCGCGGTCTCCGCCGCGATCGTTCCGACCACCGCGTTCACCGCGACCACCTCGGTCCCCACCGCGATCACCACCGGGACGACGATTGCCGGAACCTCCACGATCACCACCGGGACGTCGGGGACCACGGTCGCCACTGGGTCGGCCACCCGCTCCCCCAAAGCCGCGACGGACAAATGGCGAGAACATGCCAACCGGTGGAACATCACCCGGCTCGATGAGATCTTCGGGTGGGTTTTCATTATAGTTCCAACGGAAAAAATTGATGATGAGGTTGGACCAGTGTGGGTAGCTGGTTTTCAAACTCGCAAAGACTTTCTTCCAGAAGGGATTTTCCGCCTGTCCATCCAACGAAGGCAGGATATCCTCCTCGTCTTCAGACTGGGCATTGTAAATCAAGAGCAGATCATGGTGGATAAACACGGTGGCGGAAGACAGGGCGGACAGAACTTTGAGATTGAGGTCGTCTTTTTCCAACAGCTCCGGGAACTTGGTGCCATACCATTCACACATGTCCTTCAGGAGTTCTTCGGTGTCTTTCCCCTTCAGATGGCCGGGCTCCTCCTCACTGGTGCGCGCCAGTGGCCAACGCTCCAAACCTTTGAGGCGATAAGGGATTGCTTTCAGGGTTTTCTCTTGTTCCAAACAGGAATAAAGGAACGAGTCGATGCCGACCTTTTCAGGCGATGGTTTCAGCTTAGTTTGATTCATGATTTCCTATCCTGGTGGCTAAAAGTTTTTCTCCCGCCGGAATCAGATCGCGTCCTTCGGGAAGTTCTACGTAGGCGTTGGCTTGGATCGAAGCACGCAGGTGAGCGCTGGCCTGTTTGGAGGGAATGTCCACTCTGCCGTCGTTTCCTATAATGCCGCGATAAAAACAGCGAAGCTGTAATGGTTTTTTAATGTCTTGCTTTAATTGTACCGTTTCTTTGCCCCGATGTTCAAATTTTGCCCAATGATTCAACAGGGGCTGGATAAAATAATGCCAGGTGGTGGCGGTGGATACCGGATTGCCGGGGATGCCAAGCCAGAGTACATCGTTTGATTTTTTGGCAAGAAGCAACGGTTTCCCCGGGCGAACTGCCACCTTGTGAAATACTTCCGCAAACCCCAGCTCCCGTGCCACCACAGGGATAAAGTCTTTTTCCCCGGCCGACACGGCCCCGGTGGTTAACACCAGCCGCGGCCCCGTCGTCTGGTCCAAAAAGGACTGCACTTCCTGCTTCAGCAGGTCAGTCTGATCTTTGATCTGGATGATTTTTGTGGGTTTGATCCCCATGGCCTGCAGGGCCGCCCCCAGAAAAATCCGGGTGGAATTATAGATAGCACCGGGTTCCAGACGGCTGCCCGGATCCTGCAGTTCATCACCGGTGCTGATAACACAGACGGCAGGTTGTGCCAGAGTCGGCAGTTCGCCGTGGCCAAAATTGGCCGCAATCAGCAGTCGCTCCGGATCAAGTCGGGTGCCAGCCGGCAGCAGCAATTCGCCGGCCTCCATGTCTTCTCCCACCCGCCGCACATTGGCTCCGGCCTCGGGCAGGGAGTCCAGCCGCACCCGCTGGTCGTCCACCATGGTGCAGGATTCCACGGGAATAACGGTGTCAGCCCAAGGGGGCAGGGGGGCACCGGTCATGATGCGCACCACATGATTGACGCCAGGTTCCGCGATCATGGCGGATTGTGGGGCTGCATAGAGAGTTTGAGTGATGGTGACCTCCGCCTGCTGGATGCTGGTGTGCCGATAGGCAAACCCATCCATGGCGGAATTGGTAAACGCTGGCGATGGCACCAGCGCATGAATATCCCGCGCCAGTATCCGACCCTGGCACTCTTCAATGGGTGTCATGGTGCAGGCGTCAATGGGTCGCAGTGCTTGAATTTTCTCAAGAGCTTCCGCATAGGAGATCATGGGTTTTGCACCTTTCGCCGGTGTTTGCACTGGCCTTTGACCGACAGCAGGATGTGGGGCAGCAGGTCTTTCAAACTTTCCAGCTGCTCCACCACTGCTTTTTGATTGCCCGGCAACGCCAGGATAAATCGATCCGCCTTTTTCCATCCCCCACAGCGGCTCAGGTAGGCGTTCAGTGAATACTTAAGGCTGGCGGCCCGCAGGAGCTCACCGATGCCAGGCACCGCATAATCGCAGATCTCATCCAGCGTCTGCGGTGTATTGTCCCGTGGCCCGAGCCCGGTGCCGCCGGAGATCACGATCAAATCAGCGGTTTCCATCTTTTCCATGACGGCCTTGCTTAAGGCCTCTGGATCATCCGGCACCACCGCGACAGGTGTCGTTATTGTAAACCCATGAGACATCAGCCATTCGCGGGCCGCTGGACCACTTTCATCGGGGTAGATTCCCTGATGGGCGCGATCAGAGCTAACGATAACGGCAGCACAAAATGTCGGATGCTCTAGGGATTCTGGGGATTGTTCCATACGCCAGATTTTCCTCCCTCTTTACGAACTAACGTGAACGGGCCTATCGATGCCTCCGGATTCACGGCTTTAATCATGTCGTAGATGGTGATGCCCACCATCGCTGCGGCGGTCATGGCTTCCATTTCCACCCCGGTTTGTGACTCGGTTTTGCAGGTGACCGTGTATTCAAAAGCATGGTGCTCGGCACACAGCTCAATTTTGATGTCGATCCCGGTTAGGGGAATCTGATGGCACAGGGGAACCAGTTCCCAGGTTTTTTTGGCTCCCTGGATGCCCGCCACCCGAGCCACCGAAATGATCTCCCGCAGGGCCTTCTCGTCCAGGCGCTGCAGGGTGGTGGCGCTGACAGACACCTGCCCCCTCACCGTGGCCACCCGCGTGGAAACCTGCTTGCCCGTGATATTCACCAGATGGGCTTCAGCATTCTCAGTCAGGTGGGAAAAGTCGCCCATTGTTCAGGATCCTTGATCCAGCAATTCCAGACCACCCTGCAGGGAGCAAAGGTCCTGCTCAAACCCCCAGGAATCCAAAAGGATACAAGCCTTTAGGCTGCGCTTGCCCGATTGGCAATAAAAAATAAGCGTACGGTCTGTGGGGATTTCATCCCGCCTGTCGTCAAAACTCGATAGAGGTATATGTATATGGCCGTCGATGCCGCCGGTATCCCGCTCGTCATCCTCGCGGATATCGATCACCCGCGCCCCTGCCGTCACCAGTGTCAGAAGTTCCGTGTATGTAATATCCCGAATAGTAGCCATGGACATCCGTTAGTCGTTATGTGCGCATCCGGCGAGCCAGTGATAACACCCGGCTGCTGGCTTGAGAAAGTTCTTCCGCTTCGGTCCACTCTGTCGAGTTGCGTTGCATGGTATAAGCCATCAGCTCCTGCTCGCCCTCGAATACATCAATAATGGAGTTAACCGCCGCCATTTGCCCCGGCGATCCAACCGGATTTTTTCGCAGATCCTGGGCCGCTTTCTTCAATTGTTCCACCGCCTCATCTTCGCCTTGATCCCTAAGCAGCACATTCAATTTTTCAATTGCTGCCACCAGATCGCTGGCACTGTCTTGACGATTTCTCTTAATTACTGTCATGGTATTGACCCGCCTGAATCCGCGAAAAACCAGTAGTTTCTATGGGCGTCATCGTAGTCTTTCCACCCTTAAAAATCAATGTAACCACGCGGGAAAAATTTGGTTGACACTACCCAGCCAATCCATTACAACCTCACTTCCGATGCGAAAGTAACGATTCGCTTGGGCTCATAGCTCAGTTGGTAGAGCAGCACACTTTTAATGTGCGGGTCGATGGTTCGAATCCATCTGGGCTCACTTTAGCATCGCCAGTGTCCCCATCGTCTAGCCGGCCCAGGACACCGCCCTTTCACGGCGGCGACGGGGGTTCGAATCCCCCTGGGGACGCCATCTCTTCGAGGTGGCTTTTTTTTGTCTTTTTTTTCTGTGCGGAATTAAATTTCTGACAAATTTGTGGGGAGACAGGAGTTACCCGACTTCCTTGATCTTCTCCTGCAGTATTTCGACGACTAATTCATTCATGCTCTTCCCATGGATCAATGCCGCCTGTACCAGTTGGGCGTGCAACTCAGCGGATGTCCGCAAGACAAATTTTCCAGAAAATTTCTTACGGCTTACTGGTTCAGGTATGGGCATCTTATTGGCGCGAGCCGTCTCCAACCAGAGTTCAATAGCTTCCTGTACGTTACTCAGCGCCTCTTCTGGGGTGGCACCGTGGGAGTGACAGTTTTCCAGTTCAGGTACCTTGGATACATAAATCTTGTCCCTGGGATCGAAGGCAATATTGATTTGATACTCCAGTGGTTCCGGGAGTGAGCCTTTCTTCTTGGGAGCTTTTTTAACCATGAATTTCCTCATACAGTTTACGTAAACTATCAAGAATATAGTGCGGTGCATCTTTACCATGGCAGGCAAGAGTAAAAGTGCGGCCGTTCTTTAACCATTGCTCATGGCTTCCCTTTTGACGAGCTAAAACATACCCCAAATGTTTCAAAAGTAGCCGGACTTCGGAGTAGTTAAGCCGAGAACCACGAATAAGTTTTTGTTGTAATTTCTCTATTGTACTCACTGAGTGAAAGTATCAAAATATAGTACTATTGGCAAGTTGTTCGGTCCAATGGCGGTTAAAGGTGGGTGGTTTTTCAAGTCCCGCGGGGTCCGAACAGGAAAAAGTCATGTATTTTTGGGGCATTAGGGCCTGTAATCAATTTCTCAAAACTTTGGCCCATAAAACACTGCAGGCCATGGCTGTCATGCCCTCGTAGT
>JAKQGS010000305.1 GCA_029556045.1 Pseudomonadota bacterium
CTCCGTGCCCTCCGGGATCACCCAGGTGGAAAAACGGGCGGTGCGGGATACCGCCGAATCAGCCGGCGCCCGCGAGGTTTATCTGATCGAAGAGCCCATGGCCGCCGCCATTGGCGCCAACCTGCCCATCACCGAGCCGACCGCCAACATGATCGTCGATATCGGCGGCGGCACCACCGAGGTGGCGGTTATTTCCCTGGCCGGCATCGTCTATGCCAAATCGGTTCGGGTGGCCGGAGACAAGATGGATGATGCCATCCTCCAGTACATCAAACGCAAACACAATCTGGCCATCGGTGAACGGACCGCGGAAGAAATCAAGACCACCATCGGCAATGTCCTGCCGGAGGAACCTTACGAAACCATGGATATCAAGGGTCGGGATCTGGTTTCCGGCATTCCCAAAACCCTGACCATCACCTCCAAGGAAATCCAGTCCGCCATTGCCGAACAGGTGGATGTCATTGTCGATGCCGTCCGAATTGCCCTGGAACAGACCCCTCCCGAACTTTCGGCTGACATTGTTGATTCAGGGATTGTTCTGACCGGCGGTGGCGCGCTCCTGAAAAATCTCGATACCCGCCTGAAAATTGAAACCGGCATGCCGATTATCGTGGCTGACGACCCGCTCTCCTCGGTTGTTCTGGGTTCGGGGCAAGCGCTTGACAATATCGAAATTCTCAGAGAAATCGCCATCGACTAAGCCCGATGATGGCGATGTATCCGGGTTCACTGCCCACTCCTATTGTTCGGCAGTTGCATGTCCGATTTTCGCGGCATCTTCCATGAATAAAAAAATCACCAGAAAACGAACCAGCCGTTACAGGCTCTTCCGTGTCATCGTTCTGGCCGGTGTTCTGTTGACCCTGGCCCTTATCTTCCTGGTTTCGACCATGGGCCGCCAGCAATTTGGCTCACTGCACAAACTGGTTCTGGAGATGATTGGTCCTCTCCAGAAAACCGTTGCCATCAGCAGTTCCGCGATTGATCGGTTCAAGGCCGAATATGTGGATATCCTTCAGGACAGCCTCCGTCTGCGGGAAGAAAACAAACGGCTGGTGCAGCAACTCCAGGAAAACGAGGCCCTGCTCAATAAAAGCCGCGAAGCGATGGCCACCAATGCCAGTCTGCGCAAGTTGCTGGAATTTAAAAATTCACTGACCAACCAGAGCAGCATCGCGGCAACCATCATCGGCAAAGACCCCTCGGCCATGTTTCGTTCAGTGATTATCGACCAAGGATCGAACAGTGGTCTCACCAAGGGCGATCCCGTGGTGAATAGTGAAGGCATTGTTGGTCAGGTTTTTGCCATTACCCCCAACTATGCCAAGGTGCTTTTGGCTATTGCGCCGTCCAGCGCCATTGACGTCCTCCTGCAAAAATCCCGTGTCCGGGGCATTCTCAAGGGGGATGGTACCTTAACATATCGCCTGGAATACATCCTTAAAACCGCCGAGGTTGAGGAGGGCGATCACGTTATCACCGCCGGTTACGGCGGCATCTTCCCCACGGGTCTGCCGGTGGGTATCGTCTCCAAGATCATCAAAAAACCCCGGGGGATGTTCCATGAAATCGAGGTCACCCCTTCTGTTGATTATCAAAAATTGGAGCACCTGCTGGTGTTACACCAACCCAATTTGTCCGAGATCAAGCAGCTGGGACAGCAGTGAGTTTTTGCCTGTAAACACTTAAAGCGGTATTCCCCTCTGATTCGATGACTACGGCAAAAGACAAAACCAACGAACGTGAATGCCCATGA
>JAKQGS010000347.1 GCA_029556045.1 Pseudomonadota bacterium
GCATGGCAATATCCTGGTGGTGGGTGCGCCAATGGAGTCTCTGGATGCCAATCTGGTGACGGTGAGTAGTGCTGGAGCGGCATTTGTGTTCCAGGATAATTACTCCAGCGTTGATCTGCTGGCAGTACTCACCGCCAATGCGCGGATTGCCAACGATTATTTTGGCAAGTCGGTGGCGGTATATCAGGGAAACATTTTGGTGGGAGCTCCCGATCAGGATTTTGATTCCCTTGAGTCAAATTCCCAATCCTCTGCTGGTGCGGCTTATTTGTTCACCGGCTCCGGACCAACATGGACGCAGACCGCTAAAATCACTCCGGTGGGGACCAATGCCCGCATGAGTGGTGACCAATTTGGCGCATCGGTGGCCATTTGGGCGGATACTATGGTGATCGCGGCGCCCAGCCAGGATTATAACGAGTTCGGTGAAGTTTCCGCTATGAATGCCGGTGCCGTGTATATTTATTCGGTTTCGACGCAAACTCTCATGGGCAAGTTGGTGGGCTTTGGCAATAATGGACGTTTCGGCCAGGATCTATTCGGCTCAACCTTAGCTTTCCACCGTGACACCCTGATGGTGGGGGCCCCTTATGCGGATTACGACGCTGCGGGAAATGTCAGTCTCAATGGTGCCGGGTCCGCTTTTATCTTTACCCGAAGCATGGGCACCTGGAGTCCGGCCCGACGAGTCACCGGCGAATTCTGGCCCAACGGCAGGGGGATGCAGGATCAATTTGGTATGAGTGTCGCCATCGGCAGCGATACCATGGCTGCCGGTGCGGATTTTCACAGCTATGACAGCGAAGGGATTCTGGGATCAATGAACACGGGGGCGGTATTCTCCTTCAGCCGTGCGCCCTAGAAGTCAGCGTATGGATGCGTTGGCTTCTGGTTAAAAATCCACGTCCGCTTCGCCGGCACCCTTTTGAAACTGCACATTGCGGGGTACCGTGCGGCCCATGGGTGGTGCGTAGATGTCCAGTTCCCGGCCAAAGTAGTCGCGGGACAATTCGAGGTAGCGTTTTTGCAGGTAATTGTAATAGGTCTGCCGTGAGTGGCCGCGGTCCAGCGCCATGGCCAGTAGCCATTCCGCCTTGATGGACTGCTGAAATCCTGTCACCTTGGCCTCATATGCCACACCAAACGCATCGTTCATGAGTTTGTTGTCCAGTTTCATCATGCTGTTGTAAAAACACCAGTGATAGAGCTGCTTGTTCCGCTGCACCTCGGGGGTCATCTTCTGCACCGCCAGCAGCATGGTCTCGGAGTTTTTGGCCAGTTTGGCCAGGGCGTGGATCTCGTTCTCGCAGGCGGTCAGGCGGGATTCATCCGGCTTGACGCTGGTCATGACCAGGATTTTCGTGTTCCAGGCGCTGGCGGCTTTGGGATGCGCCAGGCCGGAGGCATCGGAGGTGATAACATCGCTGGGGGCTACAAATTCCGCTTCCGCATCCTGGTTGAGGATGCTTTCCGGGTCGTCGTTTCTCTGAGTTTGTTGGGATTGGGAGGTTTGACAGGAAGCGACCAGGGCAAGGAACAGGAGGCAGATCAAACGGCTGGCAGACCGGTGAGGTCGGCCTGAATTAGTGCCAGAAGCCAAATCCCATGCCGAGGTAAACCCACAATTTGGCGTTTCCCCCCTGGAGCCCAAACATATAGTTGGTGCTGTAGAGTTTGTATTTGATCGATGTGTAGGTGACTTCCGTCCATAATCCTGGCGCATCAAAGGCTACCCCCTTGGTGTTGATGTCATCCCGGGGTGTGGCGCCACCAGGTGGTGGGCTGCCGATCCGGGACTGCGCAGCGATACCGCTCATCCAAAAAAATCCTGAGGTCTCAAAGTCCGCAGGGCGGCTTGTCGGATTTTTGGCGGCGTCATCGCTGATGCTGACGACCGCTGGGCTGATCTTGCCCAGCCCTATCATCGGCCCGAAATAAACAAAACCGTAGTTGGCGGGGATATTTTCGTAGACACCGGTCCCTGTTAGGGGGGCTAAGCGAAAACCGGTCCAAAAGCGTGTGGTTCCCGCAGGTTGATCACTGCCGCCGGGGCGCAGGTACACATGCAGAAGGGCTGTGGGATCGGAGGTGTAATTTTGGCGTTTTTTGCCAAAAGTTTTAATCTGGGTGGCGGCAAAGGTCAGGGACATATGTAGCCGTGATGGCAGGTCTTGTTGTGATGCCGCCGCCAGTTTTTGCTCTCTTATCAAAGCGGGGGTTGGGGGGGGAGGTGCATCCCGATCCTCGTCCTCACGACGCAGGCGCTTTTTTTCCTGTAAAATTTGGGCAGCTTCTTCCTCGGTGACCACCGGCGGCTTGACGTGAGTGGGACTACCCGGTGGCAAAATCTGAACTTTGGGGGCATTTTCCTGTGCCATGATGCGGTTGGCGAGGAGCAGCAGAAGGGTCGTCAAAATCATAGGACGACAGCAAGAGTTGCCTGGTATCGGCATGGGAACCTCTTCTTTGGGGGTTGCTCGGAAACGGCGATTTTTCATTGTATTATAAACCACCTTGGGCCGGCATGCACCGGCTTACGCCATCCGGTCGGCTGCCAACGCCCTGACAGGTGGGAATCCTGGGAAATTTGTGCCCATTTTTTTTCGACGTTCCTCCTTTCATAATCAAAGTGTGGCCTTCTGCGGTCGACTCCCGAGGGAGACAAGACCGCCACCCTGCCCTGACGGGCTGATTCTCACGTCCTAAATCGCGTCATCGATTTTGAAGGGGATTCCCATGGATTTCTTTCCTCAGCCGGAACACGATGTTTCTTTCGACATCGACGAACCATTCAAAGCGCCGTGGCAAACCGGAGCACTGACGCCTCTGGTACAGGACTCCGGCTGGCGTAATCTTTGGGATCGTTCCAAAAAAGCCCTGGGACTGGGAGCTTTGGTTGGATTGCTGGTAGCGGGCGCGGTGGTCTTTTTCACAGGCGGTGGCAACGATAATCTGCATCCCTTTGTGTTTTTTGAGCTGCGTGCCATTGATGCCGCGGGGCATCCTGTGGCGGGGGCGCAGGTTTATGTGGGGGATGAAGACACCGGTGATGTCACCGACAGCTTTGGTGAGTGGCGCCGTTACATGCGGGCTCCCCTAGGCCAACGGATCCCTTTGCGGGTGGTGAAGAATTTAAAAAAACAGTCTCTGAGCGGGGAAAAAGTGGTGAAGACGCCGGGCCAGCGGCCCAAGGATGGTGAGCTGGAGGTCAAGGCTAGCATTCTGATGTCCAGCGGCGAGCGTCAGGTTGCCGCCCCACGCAACAAGGGAAATGAAGGGGAATTCCTAAAGAGGGAAGACCTTGCAGATCCTGAGGTGCGAGTGCCAGAAGGGGATTTTGCTGCGGTGGCCATTGAATTGCAAAAAGCGACGTTTGATAAACTCAAACCTGGTGTGAGGGGCTGGGCACGGGTCTTTAACGAAGACCTTCCGGGAGCCCTCTACCGTCGGGCGCTTGAGGACGGGATGAAGATAAAAAACAAGAGTCCGCTGCAGGTTCGCCTGCGGTTTATTCCGGTCAGT
>JAKQGS010000387.1 GCA_029556045.1 Pseudomonadota bacterium
CCGGCCGCCCCGGTTCACCACAACCACGGGAACACCGTCATTCTGTTCTTGCGCGGATGGGCAGGAGATTTTCAAAGTATCTGCGGCGGATATCACCGGCAAAATCGAGCCACGGTACTGCACCACCCGCCGTCCACCGGCTGGCTCCACGGCATGAGACGGAAAAACCTCCAGCCGGTTGACCAACACCATGGGAATGGCGAAAACGCCAGGAGCGCCGATGTCCACCAGTATGTATTCCGCCGCTTCACTGGCTTTGGGTGACTTCGAATCTTCTGAATTATCCCGACTCTTTTCCGGCTTTTCTTCCAGGATGCGGCTTCTGGCCGCCAAACCCACCACGTCCAGTGTCAATGCCACGCTGCCATCCCCCATCACCGTGGCACCGGCATAGATATTCAAATCCTTCATGAATGAGTTGAGGGGTTTCACCACGATATCCGTGGAATCTTCGATGGATTCCACGATCAGACCAAACCACCCCGGACTGGCGTCAAGCACCACGATATTTGCAACGTCTCCTTGGGGCTTATCGGCCGGTGCAAGACCCAACATTTCACTGAGGGAAACCAGAGGCAACAACTCTCCCCGTAATCGATAGACTGGTTTGCCCTGCAGCATCTCCAGACCGTGATCAGGACGAGTCAGATCAACCCGTACCAATTCCACAAGTTTAACCTGAGGAATGGCAAACTTTTCATCGTCTGTGCTGACAATCAACGCCGGGACAATAGCCAAGGTCAGAGGAATCTTGAGGCGAATTGTAGAACCCAGACCTTCGGTGCTGCTGAGTTCCACCTGCCCCCCGATTTTTTCGATATTGGTCCGCACCACATCCATCCCCACACCACGCCCCGATATCTTGGACACCTGATCTGCCGTGGAAAACCCTGGTGCAAAAATTAGATATTGCACCTCACTGTCAGTCATTTCTTTCATGGACTCCGCCGTGACCAATCCCTTCTCCACAGCCTTACGCCCAATCCGCTCAGGACTCAGACCACGGCCATCATCTCTGACCTCTATGATCACCTGTCCACCCTCGTGAAAAGATCGAATAGTGATGCGACCCGCTGGTGATTTACCCAACTTTTTCCGTTCAGCGGGTAATTCAATCCCATGATCGACGCTGTTGCGCACAATATGCGTCAGCGGATCCCGCACGGCCTCGATCAATGTTTTGTCCAGTTCAGTGTCAGCCCCTTCCACTTCCAAATCGATAGACTTGTCCAGTTCCCGGGCCAGATCCCGCACCACACGGTTGAATTTGGTGAGGATATTGCCAATCGGCTGCATACGGGTTTTCATCACCTCGTTCTGCAACTCGGTGGTCACGACATTCAACCGCTGTGACAGTTGCTGTTGATCTGTCGACGACTCATGACTATTTTTGGCATGCTGCAAAACCTGATTGCGGATCAGAACCAGCTCGCCCACAAGGTTCATGAGGTTATCCAACACACTGACATTGACCCGAATGGTTTCTGCACCTGCGTTGTCCATTGGACCTTTGTCTCGCGTCGACGCCTCCGTCACGGCGTTCCCCACCGGTTTAATGGGTTCTACGCGGGGGGCTGCCGGTGCTTTCACACTGAGGGATGCATCAGGGGTATGATCCACGGCAGCCGACCTGCCCGTAACATGTTCGATCGAATCCACCGAATACGCTATCTGCCGTGGGTCCGCCGATTCCGGAATCCCCGGAATATCCCGGTAAGTCTTGAGATCCCCCTCCAACCCCTGCACGGTCAATTCCGTCAGACGGGGGATGATTTTCAGAAGATCAGCGCTGACATCAATCTCACGTCGATCGTTGCGCAAGGATTCCAAAAGGGCCTTCATGACGTCAAAGCCAGTGAATAGCGCGTCCACAAAATCAGGACTGAGGGGCATGATGCCATTTCGGACAGGATCCAAGCAGGTTTCCATCGAATGCGCCAGCTGTCCCAGCTGTGGGCACCCAAAAAGCTGCGCGGCTCCCTTGATACTATGCATGTCCCGATAGATACTGGCCAATGTGTCGCGGGAATGCTCGTTGCGCTCCACCAGCGTCAGATTGTTGATCAAACGCTCCAGCATTTCTGAGGCTTCACCCAGAAACTCATTCATTGCTGTGTCCAATGCCGCTGTCATATCTCATTCCCTTCGATGTGACTGCATCCGTGATGCAATTAAAACATTCCCCATCCAGCTGCTTCCCCGCCACTGCTCCCAGGATTACTTTCCTCGCTGGCGACAGTTTGAGCGGTGGTTTCTAAAGTCAGGGACTCTTTCGGCTGAGGATGTCCATCCGATTCTGAAATCTCTCGATCTGATATCCTGAACCCTGCCAGCTGTATAATGGCAATCTCATCAATGACGGTAGCTGTGTGATGATTCACAACGATAACCCCAAGCACTCCGGAACAAGACGACACATTGGTATCCACTTCGCCTGTGGCCCTGGCGACATCCACAATATTGCGGATCCAAAGTCCAAAATACCCCTTGTCACTTCGCACCACAAATAGTGACTGTTTGTCTTCCTGATCTTGCATGCGATTGCCTGACGCAGGCATCCCCAACACGCCAGCCACATCGATCAGCGGCATAATCTGGTCACGGTAAATCAGTGCCGGACGACCACCGGAATGTTTGATCTGATGTCGATCAAAATCCTCAAGACGAAACACTCTGCTCAACGGCAAGCAAAACAAACCTGGCGTATCCAATTCAAAGAGAAGATAGTCGTGGTCCACAACGGCAACATTTCCTGCATCGGCGTTCTCAATCGAACTGGTCTGCCCATCTGCTTCGGCTGTTTGACTGCCAGCCATGCGTTTGGTTAGACGCTGAATATCAAGGATCAGCCCCACGGATCCATCCCCGAGGAAGGTGGCACCGGCATAGGCACCCACCTCATCCACACTCCGATGAAGCGGCTTCACGACGATGTCTTCCGCATCCAGTATCTCATCGACAGCCAGTGCGAATCTGCCGGATTCACTGTTGACAATGAGAATCTGCATGTCTTCAGCGCCGTCAGAACCGTTTGGCAGCTGCAATAGCTGCGACAAGTTGACTAGAGGCAAAAGATCGCCATCCAACTTGAGAATGGAGCTACCTTCCAGGTGTGAAACATCCTGTTTCTGGCGCTCGTCACTGAGTCGCAGCAATCGAACGATATTGTCCTGAGGGACCGCAAAGCACTGGGTCGCATGGCGTATGATTAAGGAATTAATGATGGTCACAGATTTGGGCACAGGAATGCGGAAATTGAATTGCGTGCCTTGACCGACCACCGAATCGATATCGATGCGCCCTTTGAGCTCCTGGACGGTGGACATCACCATGTCCATGCCAACCCCACGTCCTGATACATCTGTAACAACTGCGGCCGTGCTGAACCCCGGTAGAAAAATCTGATGTAACACTGTTTTAGTGGGCATAGTGGCCAAAGCGTCTGCTGTGAAGAGCCCCTTACTCACGAGTTTTTCACGAATCCTTTCCGGGTCCAGGCCGCCGCCATCATCAGACAAGATGACGATCACCTCGTCATTTTCCTCGCGGCAGGCAAGCCGGATACCCCTTCCGGGTTTTTGCCGCGCTGTTTACGGACTTCGGAAGATTCAATGCCGTGATCCAAACTGTTGCGGATCATATGAATCAAACAATTATTCATCCCCTGAGCGATGGCAGCATCGACCCGCACTTGTTCACCTTCGATATCAACTCTGACACTTTTACTAAGGCCCTTGGCCAGATCCCGCACAGCACGGGGCACTTTACGAAATACAGAGGCCATGGGAATTTTACGCAGTTCGGTGATCTGCCCCTGCATACCGCCATTGATCTTGTGCATTTCGTCCAACAACTCACCGAGCAGGGTGATATCCTCATCACCGGGCAACTTTTTTTCGATGGCCACCACCAGCTTATTGACCATGTTGCGAATCACCGTGATCTCACCAGACATCATCATGAATTCATCCAACATGGCGGATGGAACCAGGATGGAGTCTTTTTTACTGGAAGATGTCGCAGAGACCCCGGTGGCGCCTTCCGGCGCACCCGAGCCAACCTCAGGGACCTGTGCCGCTGGTGTTCCATCCAATTCGTCCAAGCGGAACACCACCGTCCATCGCGGCAGGTCCAGGTTGATCTTTTCACTCCGCGCCAGACTCTGAATTATCATGCCCAATTGGTCAAAACCCTTGATCAGAACGGCGATCACCGCTGGCTGCACTGGCACTTCGCGATTTTTCAGACGGGTTAGCAGATCCTCATAAGAATGTAAAAACTTTGTGATATCGTCACGACCCATGACGCCGCTGGCACCCTTGATAGTATGCACATAACGAAAGACCGTATTGACGGTCTCAAGATTCTGGGGATCAACTTCCAGTGACAAAAGAAGAGGCTCTAACTCTTCGAGAATGTCCTGTGACTCCTCGATGAATGACTGCTCCAGCATGCGACGTTCTTCGATATTTTGCACGCGATCACGTGATTTTTCCGTGATCAGGACGGCCAATTGATCATCGTCGATGGGCTTGTCGAGAAAAGCACAAATCTGAAGATCCACGGCTTTAAGGGCCAGGTCACGATCCACGTAGCCACTGACGATGGCAAAAGGTATTTCCCGGTACTGATCCCATAACATCTGCCGGATTTTCAGACCATCGGCCCCCGGCATCCGCATGTCGGACAGTATGAAAATAACATCGTCCCCGTACTGGGCCAGATGCTCCACGGCCTGGGTGGCCCCGTCTGCCAAGAGAGGATGAAAGCCCATCTCTTGGATGGTGTTTGCAATCACACCCAAAATACCGGGATCATCATCTATCAACAGAACATAAAATGGTTTATCAGCACACACTTTCAAAGGGGATCCTCACACGTCTGGGCAGTTGAGCTCGACCGTGGTAACTTTCGACCGAATTGGCTGGAACTTTAGGATCTTCCTTGTGAGCAATTTCACGGGGTGGTAAGGATTTTCCGACCTGATGCTCAAGGCCGTGAGGCTCTTACTGGGCCGATTGACGATTGATATGCCGCTTGACTACCTCAGCCATTGCCAAATGTGGCAATATATTGTGGTGTACCAAAACCGTTTTGAAGTGAGGCCGACCATGCTCCCTGGATTTATTCCCCATAGCCGCGGTACGTTTATGCTGGACTTTGTCACCCTGGTCATGGCTCTGGTACTGCCCGTAATTTTCTGGAATGTTCGCCTGGCGCAAAGGGGTCGGTATGCCGCCCATAAACGCAATCAACTGGTAGTGGCATCAATTTTGGGTTTAGCCGTGACAGCTTTTGAGGTGGATATGCGCCTCAATGGATGGGAACACGGGGCCAAAGCATCCCCCTGGTACCCCGAGTGGGTTTTCCCTCTGCTCTATGTACACCTGTTCTTTTCGATCTCGACCCTGATCCTCTGGATCGTGGTCATCACCGGAGCCCTGAAAAAATTCCCATCCCCTCCCCGACCGGCTCCTCACACCCCCATCCATCGTCTCCTGGGACGATGGGCGGTGGTGGGAATGACTGGGACGGTGGTGACCGGGTGGCTATTTTATTATGTGGCTTTTATTGCCAATTAAAATCTGGGCAGAATTAAAATCGGTCGCACAATAGGGAATATATTTATCGGGTTATGATGTTTTTCTATATTTTATAACGATCTCCCAGTTTTTTATGATTTTGTAAACATTGATCTTAAGGATGTTGCGATAAAAATGGGAGGATGCCTCTACATCTTAAAAAACCAATGTTTGGGCAATATCAGCTTTTATCCGAAGCCAAAAGTCGCTCGTTTGATCCCCGTCGCCCGCTCCAGAACCGCCTTATGTCCGTCCCGGACAAATTAAATGTCCGTTCCCATTCCCCCCGCATTTCCGTTAAAGTGTTTCCACGAGTGAAAGCGACTTTCTGGAGAAATCGGATGACGAATGTGATCTATGATAAAAGATTTGAAGAACGGCTCACTCAATCACCGATCGTAACTCAGATGAGGACGGTGCAGGGTGAGCATACCCAAAAATTAGATGGCCTTGAGAAGCGTATGGATGGCCTTGACCAGCGGATGGGCAGACTTGAGCACCGATTCGATCAATTGACCGATGATTTTCACGGCCTTGGCATTCGATTTGAAGCTATGGAGGGCAAACTTGATACCGTCCTTGAAATTCTTGAAAATCACAGCAGGATTCTCATGCGCCACGATCGTTTTGAGGGAAACTTGGAAAATCATGAAATCAGATTAGCCGCGGTGGAACGGGCCTACCGCGACCTGGTAGGCAAGGCGCATTAAGCACCGGACAGCTGTTTTATTAGATGCCGCACCCGTGGCAAATGCGGCAGACGTTCTGCCAGCTCGCTCAAAAGCGACTCCACCAGGTTCATCTGCCCCTGCCGCACAAGTTTTTCGCATATATTCATACGATGAAAATCCAACCACCGCACCCCATGATCAAGTAAATAACCGGTTCGCGTTCATCGGTTTGAGGCTGTTTGAAGTCAAACGAATCCTGGACATACCGAGGCGGTGGTGGGAATGACTGGTACGGTGGTGCCCGGGTGCCTATTTTATTATGTGGCTTTTATAGCCTATTAAGATCTGGGCAGAATTAAAATTGGTCGCATGATGGCCTGCATCGTTTTGACGGGCATTTTGCCAAAACTAAACGTCTCCCCATGAAACGCCTTGTGCTGTCCCAGGGCCACCACATCCGGAGATGTCTCTGCCGTGTAGCGGATCAGTTCCTCTGCGGGGCTGCCGAAGAGAACTTCCGGATGATAGCGCATACGGGCACGATCGTCCGCGCTAAAGCATGAGCGCATCTTTTCTTCCAATGCCATCAGGGTTTTCTCCACAATCATATCGGGGCTCAATTGCGGGGCTTTGCTGATCAAACCCATGGCCGCGGCTTCGAG
>JAKQGS010000392.1 GCA_029556045.1 Pseudomonadota bacterium
AGCAGCGCGTGTCCGCAAACGACGTGCGATATCCAATTCAGTAGTATTGAAGGTATTTTGGTAGGGGTAGGTATCCTTGTCATTGCCACCCCGACCGGCTACGATGTTGTCCCACTGTTGAGCCGACCAATTATAGTCACGGATATCGATGCGAAAGACCGTCCATGCTTCATCGATGGGGGTTGGCTTGGCAATGGTCTGCCCCGTGGAGAGGCTGTTGAGCAGCACCGCCATGGAGTCGATAACCTCAGATTTCATTTTGAAAAAGTCCGCCTCTGTGGCGGTCTCGATAAAGTTCAGATGCGAAAGTGTCAGGTAACGCTTGAAAGTGACGCTGTTGGGATCGTCCCGTTGCACCCGGTTGATGTCCCGCAGGACGATGTCGGCATCGTCAAAAAACGGTATAAAGTCGTCGCTGATGCGATCGCTGGCAGGAGGGGGTGTTTTAGCAAAGGGGGCTTCTTCTGAAGCTCCTGGTGTATTACCATTGTCGTTTGAATCGGGCTTCTCCGAGTTACCGTTGCCTCCAGATTGGTCACCTTCCACTGGCGGAATGGTTTGGCCAGAGGGTGCGGAGCTATAATTCTTCTTCTTTTTGTAATCGCTTGAGCATGAGGCTATCAGGGAAAGCCCCAGTGCAAGGCAGATCAGTGTTTTCATGTTTAAAACCCTCCAGGCTTTGACGTGACCAAGGGGGATATCGTGATGATACCCCCCGTTTGATGAATACAATTTACGGTTTGAAGACCAATCGCTGATTCAGATCAAAGAATTCTTTAATCAACTGGGCAAAGATCAGTTCAAAGGTTTCCCGCTCCAGGCGACCCTGGTTCATAGGCTCCAGCTGCGCCTGCAGGGCTTCGTCGATAAACGGCAGGTAGCGGTCGAATTGTGCCACAGTCAGGTTCAACTCGGAGGCAACCATGTCCTTGGTCATGTCCTTGTCATAGTAGTTAAAGGTTTGGGTGATCGATGTGGTCAGAGAACCAAAGTGCTGTGCTTCCGTCAGGGCGTTGCTATAGACCTTGTTATCCTGATCGATCAGTTTTGTCATGGTTGCTTCTTTGGTATGCGCAGATTCAATGAATTCCTTAACATCATCAAAGAAGACTTCTTCGCTGGCTGCTGCAACGCGATTAGCCAGGCTGTCCTTGGCATTGATAATACCGTTGGCGTGGCATTCCATGCAGGAAATACCGTTGCGGATGATGCCCTGATCGTCACGAGCCTTGGGGTCAAAGACGATGGCTGTGGGAGCCTCATCCAGACGGCGACCAGCGGCGTCCACCAGCATATATTGCTGCAGACCGTTGGGGGCATTCCAGATCACTTCGCCACCATCCGGACGGAAGGCTTGCACCACCAGACCATCATCGCCGACAAAATCATCGATATCGGGGCCGGGACCTATGGGTGAGGTAAAGATACTCTTGGTGTTGTCATTATTCACCGGGCCAAAGTCGTAGCTGATCCAGAAAGCGCCATCTTTGGCGTTGTGACGTTCCAGCACACGGTTTTGGATCGATACACCGGACTCACCAGGACCGATGCCGATGCGCCAGATTTCCGGCTTGGAGTCTGGTTGGTCGATCAGGCGTTGGATATTGGCAATACGGTCCACGTCTGCAAGCTGCTCAAGAGCCCGCAGGTTATTCGGAATCTTAGCCAGATCATGGTAGGACGAAGCTTTGGTGGCCTCGGAGGCAAACCAGTCCGCCCGCACGATCGGTGCGGCAGTGCGGGTCAGGCGGGAGATTTCCACCACCTGATCATCAAAGTCGTTCAGATAGGGATAAGGATCTTTCAGGGGATCGGCAGCATTGTCGCGGATCAGACGCTCCCACTGAGCGGCGTTCCAACCATAGTCCCGCAGGTCGATGCGAAAGATGGTCATCTCGCCGTTGATGGGGGTTGGTTTGACTATAAAGTCTTCCACCGACAGGTGGTTGACGATCACCGACATGGAGTCGATAATCTGGGCCTTCCAGGCAATAAAATCCGCATCGCTGGCAAAGTCCAGGTAGTTCATATGGGTCAGGGTCAGGTAGCGCATGAATAATTCATCGCCGGGTTCGTCGGCACGGATTTTGTTCAGGTCCCGTATAATTTCATCACCCTCGGAAAAGAAGGGGATAAAGTCGTCATCGATTTTGTCACCTTTAGGCCATACCGGCAGATCAAAATTGGCTGGCTGAACACCAGGCGTCTGGTTGTTCGGGTTGTTGCCGCCACCCCCGCCACCTCCGCCGCCGCCCTTTGCAGGATCCACGACTGAAACCGGTGCGGGGTTGTCCTTCTTTTTCCCGTTGTTGCAAGCGGTCACCGCCGCCACAAGACCAAGTGCGTAAAGCAGATGTTTCATTCCTATGTCCTCCAAAATCCGTTTTGGGTTGCTGCTAAGGTGGTTGTGAGGGGTTCACGATACCCCCGCTAACAATGTCCTCAGTCTGAGGCAAAATTTGTTTCTGTGACTGACAGTGTTTGTTTCGACGACTGACAAAAAATCTTGAGGCGACGATGTAAAATTCCTCGCCTTTTTCAGTTGGGAAATTGCTGGCAGCACTTGGCAAAATCATAAATTTGGCATTTTACCAAGGGGAAGAGGGCTGAAAATTGAAGCGAAAGAGGTTTTTTTTGCGGAGCAAAAAGTTTGGCATTACGAAAAAAGCCCCTCCAATGGGAGGGGCTTTTTTTTGTGAGATCACTGCAGCCTGTGTCCCCGGATTTTACCCGCGGGTGCAGCTTGCTACCAACTGGGGATCGGTGGCGATCACCGCCTGATAACTGTTGATCACCTGATCAGCCTGGCCGGGGGCATAAATCTGCTCGTAATGGTTTTGGCTGGCCTCTGCAAAGGCTGCGGAGTTTTGGCAGCCCATCAGATGCGAAAGTCCGGCGAGTGAGGCGCCACCGCCTTGGGCCGCTTCCTTGGCTAAGGTCGCATAGTTATCGCGGATGTAAAGGGCCGCGGACTCGCCGCCGCTGGTTTTACCGGAGACGCAATTGGAGGTGCCGAGGGTAATGGCGGATGATTGCATGCCAGTACCGTTTAAAAGGCTCGCCAGAAACTGAGACACTTTGCTCTGATGATCTTTGATGAGCATAGAGCCCAGACCACATCCCGCCATACCATAATGGGCCGGGGCAGCCGCTGCGCCCGCAGCGGAGGAGCTGCTGGAAGCGGCGTCTTCAGCAGCGGGAGCGGTTTCTTCGGTCGGTACCGGTTTTTTCTTGCCTTTTCTGGGTTTCTTTTTGCCCTGGGCGAGGGCCGCGCCGCTGAATGCCAGACCCGCAATGATAAAAAGAGAAGTCAGAGACCGGAAATGATGACGCATGGAACGCTCCTTGGGTGAAATTATTTCTCTAAAAAGTTACCGTCTTTCCACTTTTGAAACAAATCTTTTTTATCCTGCGACAACGGTCCGGATGGGGGCATTTTCCCAGCCATCACCTCAAGATACATGTGATCAAAATGGTTTTTGGCCACGGCATAGGTGCTGAGATCCCCGTTGGCACCGTTAGGGCCATGGCAGGAGACGCAGGAACTGTCCACAAGTCCTTTGATATCCTTTGTCCAGGTCACAGGCCCACTGGTGTTGGGTGTTGGGGAGCTGCCATTATCCGGTTTAATACCCAATCCAGCTGTCTTTAAACCTAACGCTTGACCATCCGTCTGCAGGGTGAACCACACCGGCACGGTCCATTCTGCTTTACCCTTCAATTGGGCGCTGGTGATCGCCACAGGGGCCTTGGTGGCATAGAATTGTTTGGTCAGAGTCTCTTCAAAGGCTGTCAGCGCTGTGCTCTTTTCCGGGGTGCCTGCTTTGATCCAGGCATCGATGGCGTCGATATCATCCTGGCTCAGACGGCCTTTGCCCTTTGGCATTTTACCGCTCGCAACCGCTTTATAGATGGCTGCGGCTTTGGCCTGGGCTGAGTCGTAAGATGTGTAGTTTCCCTTGTCGCTGTCGGGGCCGTGGCAGCTGCCGCAGTTTGTGCTCATGATGCCCTGGATGGTGTTGTCCCAGGTTACCGTCGCCTCTTCCCCATCAGGTGACTTCGATGCGTCATCCCAGGCTCCCAACGCCATGGTCAGGGTATAATCGCAGGCGTTGTTCACGGGAACTTTGACCCAGGCACTGTCTTTATAACTGTTGATGTCCGCATATTTGAGTTGGCTTCGACAGTTGTCGCCAGGGGCGGAGTTCACCTGAATATGGTAACCCGTCATATGATTGCGAATGTCCGCGACTTCTCCGATCAGGCTACTGCGATCCGGCAACTGGATTTTGAGCGTCGTCGAGGTGGCGATTTTCACATCCGAATCCCGAGGCTGACGGCTGTCGCCGCCAGTGCCGGGATTGGTGCCGCAGCTGGTCCAGACGCCTGCTGCAAGGGTGAGTCCACAGACCCACAAACGGGATTTCGGAACAGGTACCATAAAGCCTCTCCTACGATGAAATATGTGGCCAAAAATTGTCGTCGTTCATTGGAAAAACGGATGGATCGATGGAGTTGCGGATTCCTTGCGAAGGGGATGGGATCCGCGCGCAAAAGCCAAGCCGAATGCGGCTGTTTTATTATAACGAAGTTGATGGTCAGGGGGAAGTTAGTCGCTGGTAACAGGCGCCGCTTTGATGATTTCTATGGATTGGCCAGCCATGCATATCGTCATGGTCCCGGTGGCCAAGCGGTAAGAAAATCTGATCTTCTGACCCGGTTTTTGGAAATTGACATCCAGATTGGTGGGAAGAAATTTCCCCTGTTCTGTTTCAATCAGGTAGCGGCAACCATCCAGTTCTGAGGCATCGATAACCGTGCCGGTCATTTCAGTGAGTGTGGCTGATGACTCATCCTCCGAGGCCGTGGCTGGAGCAGCCACATAATAGACTTTAACCACCTGTGGATTCCCCTGGGTGTTCCAATCCGCAATGTGGAGGGACTCTGTGGCTTTGTCATAAGAAAAATCATCCAACGGCAACTTCTCTTCCCCCATGATAACCGCCAGGGTTTCAGGGTTGGGCTGAGACAACCCCTTAAGGGATAAATGCACGGGCGGCAGCGGAACTTTCGCATAGGTGCAGAATCCATCGATCTGCTCGGGGTAAGTTTCTTTGGTAAGCCAGCGACATTCTGGTACCTGCTCCGAAGACTCAAGGGCAGTGGAGGAATCTGCGTCGTCGTTAACTTTGAGATCGCAGCCGCCAACCATAGCCAGAAGTATGATCGATGGCCAAGAGATGATTGTATTGGGCACCATGGTTTCCCCCTCGGAAAGTGGAGACATGGAACTATTTTACCGGGGGGAAGGGGGTTTGAACAGCCCAGGAGGGATAATTGAGGCAGAGTGGCCTTAACTCTTAGGTTGTTTATCCCGGTCGTAGCATTGTTCAACAGCTGCCCGGTTGACAAAAGTCCGCCCACAAAACTTACAGATGAACTTGGTGCCATCGCGGAAAAACTTGGCAGGTAGCTTTCGATGAACCGGATGATGACGCAGGGACTTTGCGTGCTGTGCCGACATGTTGGTATGCTCCTCACGGTTGATGGATAATAATACCTTCGGGGGAGCCTTTTCAAACTTTAGCGACATCAAAAATAGACAAAAGGAACCAAATAAAACAGCAGGATAGGGGGGTGGAAGACCTTCTTTTTGGAGGTATCCAACCCGACATTGGTGAAATTATGCAATTGTTGCACCACGGTAAGAATCGATTCTTCCCTTATAGACA
>JAKQGS010000422.1 GCA_029556045.1 Pseudomonadota bacterium
TCATCCAGTTTGTAGGTGATTTTTAAGTGGGATCCCGGTTCCAGGGGGCGACGGAGAATAAATTTATCTCCCACCACGATCCAGCCATCCTGATACTCCACGTCATCGATGGTAACTATGAGAGATCCCCGCACCGGTACACCCCGCAGCGGGATCTCCGTATAGAGCAGATGACTCACATCTTCAGAAATGTCCGCCAGGGTTTGGGAGTAGTCGGTGGCGCAGATATTACCAACGAGGCCTTTGGTTTTAGCCACAAGATCCTGGTAAATGGCCCCTTCCGTAAAACCCGCCGGGCAGACCTGCCCAGGAGGCCAGATGATACCATAAACTTTGGCATCTTTGCCCACCTCATAGCCTTTGTCAGACAGGAGTTTCACCATGCCATCCGGTGTTCCGCCGGATCCATCGTCTTCATCCTCGTCGCTTAGAATAATCGTGGCAAATTTAGCTCCCTCCCGCAGCCAGGGCTGGGGGGTACAACCGCGATCCGGCTTTAAGGCGATGTGATTCATGGCCATGGCAATGGCGACTTCGGATGCGGAGCCGGAGGTACCCACTGAAATCGCCTCTTTGAACTTTTCCGCCGCTTCCTGCTCCGTCATTTGTGCCGTTAAAGGCAGGTAGGGGCGGGTGGCGCATGGCTTGTCGGTGGTGATGATGTTGATACGCCAATCGGTGTGCTGCAGGGCGCTCAGCAGCGCCTTCATTTTGGTGGACAGGTTCTGTTGTTCTTCCGACATGGAGCCGGAGTTATCCACCACGATCAAAATATCAACCGGTGGGGGATACTCATCGCTCTGAATAAATTCGGTTTCATAGAGAGGAAATGTGGGAGTCCTAAAGTTTTCTGAATAGGAGGCCCGGGTGATCTGTTCCAGCTCCTGAACCTTGGCTTTAGGTTTATCCCCTCGTAGTCCGGTGCGTACCACCACGGGTGTGGGACTCTGCGGAGAATTGTCATCGCGGCAGGTGGCCAGGGCAAAGACCAGCAGGCACAGCATCCCCTTCCCAGGAATTCTGTTTCTCATGCGCTGGAGCGTCATTCTCACGGCCTCACCCTCCACAGACCTTGCCGGCTTTGGCAAATTTATGCACCAGCAGCAGGGCGGTTTTTTGTAGAATGGAGTCGGGACTTTCAGCCACTTTCAGGGTGATGAGCACGCGGTAGTACATATATCCGCGGAAATATTCCCCCTGACGAAAATCCAGATCGCAGGAAGGGTGCCACCGAATGGCGTTACCGTCAAAACTTGCACCCTCCGGCAGATTGTCCACTGTCACCGTGGGCGAGTATCCGGGGGGCACGGCGACGATGACCGGATACTCCTTGGATTCCCCCTGCTCAAATTCCATGATGTCCTCAATGTCGAGGCGGTAATTGACCAGGCTTAGACCAACCGGTGCCGGTGATGAACGGGATGAATCATCGCCGCATCCCGCGCCCAGGAGGAACGGTAAGAGGAACAAAATGCGCCGTGTCCAATACGTCATGGCTTGAGGACCCATCTATTTTTCTCCTTTTGTATCAATTGCAGGGACAAATTGGACGTATATCCCCAGCCGCTGTCCCAGCGGGCTTTGATGGTGATTTTTTCGCTGATGGAGGCTACCCGTGGTGTGATGACCCAATCCTCCCGATCCAATTGAATCCGTTCCCACGGAGCAAGGTCGGGAATTTTCAGTCGATCCAGGTTTCCCTGAAGTTGTCCACCTTCAATGGACTCCACAAGGAGTGAGCTGGATCCCAAGGGGATTTGACTATTGTTGTATAGAATCCATCCCATTTGAAAGGGTAACAAATCGCGCGAATCCGTCGGGTCACCCAGAGGCTCTGCCGTAATGCCTACGATGATCAAACCCTCCTGCACCGGTAAGGTCAGGATTTGGGACTGGGGTGCGTCTTTCTCTTGCCACGAAAGGGTGAATGTAATGACGGGTTCTTGAACGGGGTCCAGCATGGGCACGATGGACGGCGGCAGAGGCACCGCTCGGGCTTGTCCAGGGGAAAGATGGACCGCTTGCACTACAGTATCGTCAAAGGGTTTTTGCAAAGCTCCTTCGGCTGTCAGATGCAGGTCCGCAAGATCCAGCGAAGCGGCGCCGGAATTGCGGACCAGAAGGCTGCTGGCGATGGGCTGCCCCTGGAGAGCAGCTGGGGCGGTGGTATAAGGCGCAGGGGGAGCCCAGCTGAAAGTCAGGGCTGGTCCTGATTCCTGATGGCGAATGCGTAACCGAAGGGTGGACACCGGTTGGTCGGCGGCCTCCTCACCGGTTAGGTGGGCGCGAATTTTCAGCGTGAGAAATTGACCGGCAGGGCAGGAGTCGTCAACCCGTATCTGGATGGGTTTGCCATTAAATGTTCCGGTTTGGGAGGTGTCGCGGCGGCTCAATGTCATGGCGGCAACCGACAGCGTGGCGCAGGTATTTTCGATCACCTCAATCTGCAGGTCGCTGCCGGACCATTCCCCGGCGGTGACGATGGCCCGCAGATAGAGGTCATTGCTGGCGCCATTGGGGACCTCATGCACCACACGTCCCCCCTGATCCACCAGATCAAAACGCAGACGTGGTGCATCCGTGCGGGTGGATTCCCGGCCGCAGGAGGATGCCAATGCACAGCTTAGGATAATGAACAAACTCAGAGGCTTCATGGATTCCTCATGAATGTTAGTGGGGGCCGGACTCGCAGATAAAGGTCATCATAGGTGTCAAACTCCAGCTCTGCCTGCGGATAATCCC
>JAKQGS010000445.1 GCA_029556045.1 Pseudomonadota bacterium
GTGACAAGATATTTGTCGGTGCCGGACAAGGTACCCCGACTTATCCCCTTTTGTTACAGCCGATCGTCTGTGCCATCGCCGATCGTATCGTGCTGGCGATCGAAGCGGCTGATCCAACCCAGAATCTGCTCCTTGCCACCGTGCATCATGCGGAGCACTGGCGCCATTGGGAAGAGCCCCGTCATCCCGCAACCACCAAGACGCTGGATGCCGACGCCGTGTGGGGGAGGTTATCCCGCCAACTGCGTTCACAACTGCCAGCGTCGGCTCCCCCGCGCACCACCGCCGTCACCCTTGGCTCCGGCCTGCTGCGCAATGAGACCCATCAATCCGCCGGTACCAGCCAATGCCTGACGATGCTCCTAGCCGCAGATCTGTCACGGCAGATTCCCGTGATTCGCAACCTTAACAGTGCTGATGTCATCACCACGCATCGGATCCTGCAGCAGGATGTGGATCTGCGCAAAGCCTCCCGCATGGTGCTGTTGAATTGGGTTATGCCGGACAAAGCCGCCACCATCCCGTGGACTGGTGCCCTGCAATGGCGTTTGGGGGAAGGCGTTTTTGGACAACGGGTACTCGGCCCCCAGAGTAACACGATGACCGTGCAACCCGCCGCTCCCAATCAATTGACGGTGGCTGCTCCGGAATCATTACGGACGGCCCTTACCGCCGAACAGCAGTCACTGTCGTTAACGGACAGGCCGATGGTTGCCAAAGTGGATCGGGCCTGGGTTTATCTGGATCGGGGCCGCGCTTGGGGCCTCAAGATGAATGACCGCCTGATCGCCCGGGTCGATGGTGATGTGATCAAGGGCCACGTGGTGGGGCATTACGGTCCCGGACTGGGATTGAAATCTCCCCGGGGCTTTCCCATCCAGGAGGGGGCCATCGTCTACGTCCGCAAAGGCCAGAAGAACACACAGGTTGGTTTGGAATGGGAATATGATCCCACATCCTACCCCACCGCGTGGCCTCCCAAGCCAACCCCTTGATAAAACTCCACCGATTGCGGCTCCACTTTATATTTTATGCTTTTTCATTATATTTATATTTTATTATATAAATTTTAAATTTAATTTGATATCATCATTGGAACTTCAAATGTTATGGAGGCCAATATGAGAAACCTTGCCACCGCCTTTCTCTGCACCCTCCTGATCGCTTGTGGGGCCACTCCCAACCAGTCCACCAGCTCAATGGTGTTCCCCGATGGGGTAGACCGGATTTCCGTCAATGCCGATCTGAGCAATCTGCCGGTCTACCTGCATGAAAGCGCCGAAGCGGTGGGGCGCGGGACTTTTGCCACGACGGATGAATATTGCACGGTCACCCACATAGGCCAAAACATCATTCTGACGGCGGGACACTGTGTCATTCCTAATCAAAGCTCGCGTGCTATCGTTAAAAATCGAACCACCGATTGCACAATCCAATGGGGTTACCGGGGTTCCTCCGCAACCCCCCAGTGGGCAGGGGAAAGCACCTGCCATAAGATCATCCGCGCGGAATATTCCACCCAGCGGGATTTTGCCCTGATTGAAGTCTCGGCCGCACCCTCCCAAGCGATCCCCATTCTCTGGGATCGACCCGTTAATCATGGAGACTCCATAACGCTGCTGTCCCACAACGAGGGGAATCCTCTGCAATGGACACAAACCTGCCAGATTGCGGATATCGCCAATGTTAGAGGCGCCATTGAATCAGTTCGCGCACGTCCTGGCCGCATCTTTCGCAATTTTAATTTTACCGCCTATGATAGCCAGCTTTTTCACCGCTGTGATGCGCTCGCTGGATCCAGCGGATCCGCCATGTTGGCTCTTGAGCGCGAGGAGGGGAATGCAGGCTGGCGAGTGGCGGGGATCGTTGGAGTTCATGATTTTGAGGTCGTCAGCATCTCGTACAATGGCGGTACCCGTGTGAGCAGCTTTAAGTAGATTCCTCTGCAAAAGGCCGATCTCCGCGTTATTTCGTCAGAAAAAAATGCTACCCCTCTTGAAAAGCTTTTGACATTAACCCCTCTCACCTTATAACCATCCAGAAATCCATTAAATATCAATTGGTTGACAATTTTAAGGTGCTACTATATGATATCTTAAGGTTTGATTATATAAAATTTTAAGTTGCAACTATGAAATTCATTGATCGACACATTAGCAAACAAATACAGGATGCTGCAAAGTCTTTTCCGGCGGTCGTTGTCGCTGGGCCGCGTCAAACGGGTAAGACGACTCTACTGAGAACTCTCTTCCCCCAGCATAGATACGTCACGTTAGATCGTCCAATGTTTGCAGAGCAGGCCGAGAAAGACCCCGAAGCCTTCTTAGCTCAGAACCCGCCCCCTCTTTTGATCGATGAAGTCCAGTACGCTCCAGCCTTATTCCGACATCTCAAGATCATGATCGACGAGGCCCGAGATAAGAAGGGACAATTCATATTAACGGGATCCCAAAAATTTACCCTGATGCAAGGGGTTTCCGAATCGCTTGCCGGTCGCATTGCAATCTTTGATTTCGAAGGTTTAAGTGCATTAGAAGTCCTTGATGCTCACCTGGCGGATACCAATTTAGATGGTATTCTTCGCATGATCATGCGGGGAGGATTTCCAGAACTATGGGATGACCAAGATCGAAAGACCCAGCTTTATTTGGACTCATATATTGCCACATATTTAGAGCGAGACGTCAAACAGATCTTGTCGGTAGGGAATCTTCGAGACTTTGAACGTTTTTTACGCGGTTGCGCGCTGCGAACGGGGCAGCAACTCAATAAGTCTGATCTTGCCCGCGACATCGGGGTTAGCGTGACAACCGTCGGGGAGTGGTTGAGTGTATTACAGGCGCTGGGTCAGGTGGTTCTATTGGAGCCTTGGTTTGGAAATCTCAATAAGAGAATAGTTAAAGCTCCAAAACTATTTTTTTCGGATACCGCTTTGGCCTGCCGCCTCTGTGGTATTCCTGAAAATCAACTTATGGACTCACCCATGATAGGTGCGATTTGGGAAACATTTGTGTTTTCGGAATTGCGGAAGCAGCTAGCTTTTGCCGGACATCCTGGAACTCTATGGTACTATCGAGATCAAAGCCAAACAGAAGCGGACTTCGTCCTTGAAGAAGGACATCGATTAACACTTTACGAATGCAAATGGACCTCAAATCCAAAGTCGGAAAATTTTAAGAATTTTGCACGCATGCGAAAAGCCTTCGAATCGTCAAAAACTCACTGGCAGATCGTCAGCACTAAAATTGTTTCTCGGGCGTCTCAGCTCGTCCAAGCTGAAAATGTCACCTATTGCTCACCGTTTAAGGGGCTCTTAGAATAAGTGCTTAAACGGCAACACCTCCCTTTTCTTTTTCAATCACCCCCTCGATAGACAATTTAAAAAAAATCACGATAACACGCTCCACAGCCATGTTTTTATTGGACTTTTAAGTTTTTCTACAATCATCCTCAAGTTTCTATACCATGATGCCGATAAATCTCCCTGATGGGCAGTCTATTCAACGGACTGCCGGGCTTGTCAAAGCACCAGGAGATCACATGAAGAACTATCGCATCATCGGGGTTATGAGCTTGTTCGTGATGGGAATCATCGCCTGCACCTCCGAAGTTGAGACCGAACGAGGCACCTCACTGCGCAAGCCGCAAACCGGCACCACCGAGAAAACCGCGGATCAACAGGCTCAGGAAACCGCCGATAC
>JAKQGS010000005.1 GCA_029556045.1 Pseudomonadota bacterium
CCCTAAGCGAATCCCTTTTTACACCTTTATCACCCTTGCGATGATCATTGCAAGGGTGATAAAGGTATAAAAAGGGATTCGCTTAGGGAATTTGATTGTCTGATCCAAAATTCCTTTGACTGTAATCGAAGCAGGAATTGAGGCGAGTAACATCGGTGAAAAATAGTAGTTTAAAGCAGAGCCTACCTTGATTTGTCCTGCGATTGCAGCGGAAAGTGAAAAAGCAAGTATGCTGCCAAATATTACAGAAAATCTGGGGTTTGATCGATGTAAAACCTTTAACCCATCAAGGCTAAATAAGATTAGGGGAAGGAGCTTTATCATTTGTAATCCGACTTTTGATAATAGGGACTTCCATTCCTCTTGTGTATGTGCAAAGTCATTGTTCATCGTTTTATAGATTAGCGTAAGTGATTCTTGTCCAACTAGTGGTTTGAGAGTGAGTAGTGATACAGCGAGAGTGTATCCAAAGGCCATCGTTAGATGGAACATCTTTTTTCTTTCGTTAATTATAAGCAGTCCGAATGCGGCGCCCAAAAAAACTCCGACGTTATTTGTTTTGAAAGAAGTCGCCACACCAAGAAATATGCCAGCAAAAAAAATGGCAAGGCTGGCTGGTTCTTCTGAAGTTTTGGCTGAATCGTTTGGGGCTTTATACTTATAAGCAATTGCCAATACAGCTAAACATTCAAATATCGTTGAAATCAGGTCTGGTCGTATGGATAAGAATAGTCCAGGATCTATGAGTAAAGTGACAAAAAACACGAGGGGGAAAATTAACTTAGGAGAGGTGTCCTTAGTGGTTATTTTTAATGTCTGTAAAATGACGGCAAAAATGCAAAAAATGGAAGCAAGGATAAGGGATCGAAGTGCAAATGCCATATTCCATGGATCTTGAGGTGAAAACAGTTTGGCAATCGGAGTAAGTAGAAAATAGAAGTAGGGGCTGTAGGGGCTAAATTGAATGGGAAGGTCAAGGTAGTTGTCTGAAACTCCAGAAAGTCCAGAAGAGATTCTTTGGAACACTCCAAGGCTCACTGACTCTGCGCCGTAATCGAGATACGGACATGTAAAGACAAGAATGGTTGAGATTGTCACCGCTATGGCTATCAAGGCAGTTGCTATTCTTTGCAGTCTCACGGGAACCACCTCTAGATTCTATCAAAAACGGGGAATAAGGCTTTTGCCTCAAAAGGTGTTGAACGCAGGGGGAGGGTCAAGCTGACAGACTCCACACCCGGCCTTTGCAAATATTCAGCGTCATAGGCAAAGCGATAGAGTCCATCGTTTGTTTCTTCAATGACCCCAGCCCGCTGCCCATGGACAAAGACGATACCGCGGCGACTCAAGGTTCGACCTCCCGTGGTTCCGGGGGGGGCTGCAGTGGAACAGGCTCCAATTGCGCTCCAAAAAAGGCGAGCACCTGGTTGACCTTATCCATTCGGGCTGTTTTTTTTCCGAGTTCCAGATCCTTTAAGAACCGCATCCCAACGCCGGTTCTTAAGGCGAGCTCCTCCTGCGAATAGCCCAGAAGCTTGCGGCGGTGTCGGACAAAAACAGCTACCGGTCCGATGTTCTGAATCAGTTCGGATGTCGTGCGGCGGTGTTTCTTTGAAGACATTTTAAGCCCCTGCAGGGTTATAGTATCATGAATTGTAGGAATTATAACCCTATAGGGGTATAAAATGTTAAAATGACACAAGTATAACCCGATAGGGGCCTAAAGTGCGCGTAACAAGTTCGAACTTGGCCTTGTGGTCCGATAGAGACAACTTTCTCTGTAGAGGTGTCGATGAATTTACGAACCTGGCCCGTTAATGATGACGTGGAAATCCGTGAAATGGCGATGGCCGACTTTCGGCCCCACTTTCAGCGGCTTCGACCGCAGCTTTTCAAAAAAAATTTTGAATTACATACATCGCGTATCTTAACGCCCCATGAGATGGAACTGCAGAAGAAGCTCGACGCAAAAATGGGGGAAACCTATCAATTTTGCCTCGTTGCTTACCATAAAGATGAAATCATCGGCTGGAGTTTTGGTCGGCAAGTCGATAGGGAAAGTTTTTATATGGTGAATTCCGCCGTTATGCCTGATTTTCGTCGTAAGGGCATCTATTCCGCATTAGTGGAACGGATGGTGCAAGAAGCGGCATCCCAGGGATTTCAAATCATCTTTGGGCGACATGTGGCCACAAACTCCCCTGTTATCGCGGCGAAGTTGAAACTTGGATTCGTTATCACGGGAATGGAACTCTCAGACTCCTATGGTCAATTGGTACATTTGTCCTATTACACGAATCCCACACGACGTAAAATCATCGCAGTGCGGTCGGGCGAAATGGTTCCGGACGAGGAGATTCTTAGTTTGATGGGCTCTATTTAGACCTCGTCGAGGTATTTCATGGGGTGCTATAGAAATATGTGATTGCAGGCGTCACTCATAAAACGTGCGAAACCCCTTGGTGCAGAAGGTTTTGCTGTACTGAAACGGTGCCGCCTTGCAGGTGAGATAGTCGCACCGCTCCGCAAAATGATATTCGATCAGAAACTGATCGCCGGGCTTCCAGATGGCGCAGGCGGAGGCGCCGCGGCGGTCGTTGGGCATCGGAACCCAATCGCAAAAACAGGGCATGTCCGCCGGCATTTTTGTCAGCGGGGTTTCTACATGAGTCTCAATGGCACTGCATAGGCTGGCGTTGGGAAACTTCTTGCAGGTGTCCACCGCGCATTTGCTCTTGTTGGTGGCGGATAGAGCCGGTTGCGGCCGTTTCTTGTCCCAATTCTTGTACCACAGGGCGCAGGTTTTGCTGCCCGTGGGAGTGGTGATGGTGCCGCACAAACACTCCTGCTGGGGAATCGGCGGGGCCGGCTCCTTCAGGCTGATGCAGGCGCTCGTGAGTAAGCTAAGGCTTAGCAGCAGGAGCAGCCGGGTTGTTGGCCGGAGCGCTTTGATCACGGTTTTGATATTCCAGTTTCAGGGTTACCGAGGTTCCCAATTCGTCTGTAATCATTTGAGACTGGTTGCGTTTGTCGGGGGCGTGGGGCATGGTCTCGGGAATGATCATGAACTTTACGCTGCCGATAAGCCGATCGTTCGGCAGGACCCAGTACTTCTTTTCTTTCTCAAACATCACCACCTCCACCAGGACGGCGATGCGGGCCTCCGGCACATTAAACTGCCGCATGGCATCCGCCACCAGCTGCCGAATGATATCTCCCGCTACCGTCTGCGAGGGACGGGGATCCTTCGGTTCCCATTGGCTCAGAGGTTTGAGGGGGGCGGGAGCAAATTCTCCCAGCTCAACGCTGAGTTTTTGCCGCTTTTCAAAGCCTTTTTCCCGCTCTTCCCGCGCGATGTTGAGACCATGGATGGTGGCTTTGAAAAAATACTCGTTGTTACCCTTGGCGTCGTGGTTGCCAGCTCGCAGTGAGTCCAGGCTGATAGCGTGATCCAGTTGCAGATAGTCGATGTGCTGGGACAGGTCTTCGGCCTGTGCAGGAATGGCGAAGAGGCTCAGTAGAATTGCAATAACCTTGACCATGTTACCCCCGGATTTTCTTATAGGGTAACATGATAAACGTTGGTCCCGCCAAATTCCTGCCGCAATTGAGCCAATTGATGATCAATGTTGTCCGGGTCCAGCAGGCTGAGGATCACCCCACCCCCGCCAGCACCGGTGGACTTGGCGGCGAGGCAGCCGATCTCGCGGCAATAGGCGATCATGTTAGCCAGTTGATCCGTCACGATGCCCGCATCCGCAAGATGGGAGCCGGCCTCATTCATGGCATCCGCCACCGCCAGAAGGTCGGTATTTTGCAGGCCCTGCATCACCGCCATTGCGAGGTCGTCAAATCGTTGGATGCGGCGGTTGGATTCCGCCCCTTTGAAATACGGGGCCGCCAGATGAATCATGGACATGGTGGAAGCCCGCACACCGCTATCCACTAGGGCAAAATGCAAAAGGGAGCGAGGGGTGCCGGGCACTTGAATGGGGACGATGGTTTGTCCTTTGGCAAAACAGATGCAGTCCTCATAGGCCACCACCGCGGTATCGAGACCGGATGGCTGTCCATGAAAGCGGGCCTCCAGGCGATTGCCCAGTTCAGCCAGTTGGTCCGGGGTCAGGTCCCGACCCAATGAGCGGGACAGGGTGCGCAGCACCACGATGCAAAG
>JAKQGS010000015.1 GCA_029556045.1 Pseudomonadota bacterium
CTAAAATATCGCGGACGAGGCGTCTGCGCTGACGTCTGGTCAAAGCCATTTATATTCCTCCACAGTACTACTTCTTATCCACTGAGTATAAACCAGGGCCGGCTAAGAAAATGGTAAGAAAGCCGGTGAGAAAGAGCAGCGCCATTTCTTTTTTGGCAAACGGATCGGCCCCATGCACCCAAAACGCCGCCACCCCCATGGTGATGATCAACGGTATCAGCACAAGCCGGGTCCCTAATCCCAATACCAGACCGATCGCACAAAAGAACTCCGCAAAAACCGCCAAAGACAGGCTAAAAAAGCGGCCGATCTGTAGTGGGTCGGGAAAATTGGGCATCAATGTTGAAAAATTAATCAGCTTGGGAAGCCCATGGGCGAAAAACATAAAGCAGCCCAAGGTGATCCGGAGGATGAACAGACCAAGTCCTGGATTCCAGCTATAGAGAAGACGGTCTTTGATATTCATGCGACGTCCTTGTCTGCAGAAATTCTGAATGTTGAGAGTATTATACCGGCAGCCCTCCAGCCTGCCAAGCCGGGAAAGGGTGCCTTAGCAATTGATTGCCTTGAAGTCTGCCGGGCAATCAATCATGCGGATGTCCGCTCCCATCTCCTGCAACTTGGGCACCAGGTTGTCGTACTTCCGCTCCAACTCCTGGATATTGGTCAGGCGGGTGATACCGGAGGCCACCAGACTGGCGATAACAAGGCATTTGCCGGCGCGAATATCGGTGGGCAGACGAAAGTCCCCACCGAGCAAAGGCGTCGGACCTTGGATAATGGCGGAGTGAACAAAGTTATGGTTGCGAAAACGGCAGGGAACCTCACCGAGGCATTTGGAAGACAGGGTGATGCTAGCCCCCATTTTATTGAGAAAGTCCGTATAGCCCATGCGTTCCTCAAAAACCGTCTCATGCAGGATGCTGATGCCTTTGGCCTGCGTGAATAACACCATGAATGGCTGCTGCCAATCGGTCATGAAGCCGGGATGAACCTCCACTTCAATATGGGTGCCCCGCAGAGAACGACCCTGGGGAGCCGAGACATAAAGCCCTTCGGAGTTCAGACGAAACTCCGCCCCCATCCGCTGGATAAAATTCAAAAACGAAAACACCGGTCCGTGGGAAACCTTTTCCAAAAGCACGTCGCCACCGGTGGCCAATGCCGCCACCGCGAAGGACACCGCCTGATTGCGATCAAACATGCACCGCACGGAACATCCCCGCAGCTTCTCCACCCCTTGCACGATAAAGGTACGGTTGGCATCCTGGGTGATGTCGGCCCCCATCTTTTGCAGCATGCGGGTCAGCTCGATCACCTCAGGTTCGATGGCGGCATTCTCAATAATGGTTCGCCCCTTGGCGAGGGTCGCGGTGATCAGCAGGTTTTCCGTGGTCATGACGGAGGGAAACGGCAGGTGGATATGCGCCCCCCGCAGCCCTTCTTTTCCCACGGTTAGGTGATATCGCTGACCATCGTATTGAACGTCGGCCCCCATGGCTTTCAGGCCTTCGATGTGAAAATTCACCGGCCTTTTGCCGATTTTATCGCCACCCAGAGTCGCCGCCACACTGGCCTTGCCAAAGCGGTGCAGCAGGGGCCCCAGCCCCATAATGGAAATGCGATTTTTGCGGCTGATTTCATCGGCGATATCCGATTGATTCACGTCTTTGGCGTTCAGTTTGAGGACTCCCTCCTCCGGATAACTGATGGTGCCACCCATGGCGGTAAAAAGTTTTTCCACCATTTTGCGCTCGTCCACATCGGGACAGCCTTTCACCACCACATCCTCGTCGGTCAACAGTGCTGCAATGATGCATTTGGTGACCTGATTGGAGCTTCCGGCAATGGTGATGCGCCCCCCCGACAGTCGTCGACCACCGGTGATTTCCATGAGTTTTTCCGTCACCCTTGACTCTCCCGTGTTATTCGATGGTATCGACATCCAGGCCCAGATAGGCCATGGCCCGCTGCTCGCTGTTGATCCAATCGGGGTCCACGATCACCTGTAGGTCGAGATAGACTTTGGTGCCCAGGTGCTGCTCCAGGGACTCGCGGGCTGCCGTGCCGATTTCCTTGATCTTCTGCCCCTGCTTTCCCAAAACCATGCCCTTGTGATTGTCGCGGGCCAGCACAATGCTGGCCATGATTTTTGTCAACGTCCCCTGCACTTCAAAGGCATCCATACGCACGGCGCACTGGTACGGCAGTTCGTCGCCTAACAGCCGGAACAGTTGCTCGCGGATCAACTCCTGGCAGATGAATTTCTGAGAGCGATTGGTGAGATCATCCTCCGGGTAAAGCCATTCTCCCTCTGGCATCTGCTCCTGCGCCAGATCCAGGAGCGGACTGAGAGTTTCTTTTTGCTTGGCGGATAATAACAAGGGACGGGTGGACAAAAGTCGCTGCCGCCTGGCGGGATCTGTCAGGGTAGAGGCCAGTTTCTCCAATTGCAACTCAACCGCCTCCGCCACTTCCTGCACCTGTTGTTTTTTCACCGTATCGGCCTTGGAAATGGCCACCTGTACGGGAGCCTCACCTTTCTCCAACATGGTCTTTAAATAATCCAGATCCTCGTCCTGTAGCACCGAACTCACATCCAGCAGGTACACCAGCAGATTGGCATCTCCCAGCACCGACCAGGCTTCGCGATTTAACATGGAGTTCAGTTTCAGGCGGTTTTGGTTGCGATGCATTCCCGGTGTGTCCAGAAAAAGCAGCTGGGTGTCACCCAGGGTCAGAATTCCCAAAATTTTGTTGCGGGTGGTCTGGGGTTTGGCGCTGACGCCGACGATTTTTTGCCCCACCAGAGCGTTGAGGAGAGTGCTTTTCCCTGCATTGGGTCGTCCGACGATCCCGATATAACCACAGTATGTTGCCATGCCCATTCACCCATTTCGTTCGTAAAAAAGAACGGCAGTCTAGCATGACTGTCCTCAACACTCCAAGCACCCCTTGCACTCACCCCAACCAATTAATATTACTTGGTTTTCAATTTATTGAGACGCCCCTGTCCCACCGACATGCTGCCGCAGAAACTCTTTTGAGGTCCCGGTGGTCAGATCCACGAAGCGTCCCAGTATCTTCACCACCTGCACCGTGGAGCCGCTTTCGACGATCCCGATCAGTTGGTTCTGATAGTACAAAGCCCCTCCCGAATCGCCAGGGCCAGACACCGCCTGCTCCCCCAGAGCAGCCTTGCCCGGCCGACTCACCCCGACCACCTCATAAATGCCGTCGCCCCGACGACCGATCTGGTTGAACCCCTTACGTTTGAAACCTGCCCCTGTCCCGGAATGGTTTTGACCCTGGATGAGGATATGATTCACCCCATACCCCACGATCGTCACCCCAGGTCTGGCCTCAGCGGGAGGATCTGCCGCAATGGCTGCAACCGCTGGTGCTGTGTTATCTGGAAAATTCAGGATCGCAAGATCGTAGATGTGGGGGCCATCCATGGTGAAATGCTTATGGACATGAGCCGACTGTGCTGTTGCCACCACGACTTCCTTGGCCCCGTTGACTCCCCCATCGGTGACATATTGCAGAGTGGGTGCTTGGCCGTTGACGGGTACCGTGCAATGAGCTGCTGTGATGGCTTGCCGATGGTTGATGAAGGTGGCCGTACACGTCTGTGTGGGGGACCCCCTGCTGCCGCTGAATTTAACCGCCAACCGGATCGTCGCGGGAAATTCGCCCTCCGTGATCCGTACCCCGTTGGCCACATCCAGGTCCGATTGACTTTGAACGGAACGCACCCGACAACTCAAATTCACCATCGCAGCGAAGATACCAAGGGAGAGGCATCCTGACATGAAATTCCATCGTGTGCGCATGAGGGCTGGTCCTCCCGTTGATTCCATGGATGTTATCCCGAATGCCATAAATTGCATCAATTAATGTATCATTGAAACGAAACTGTGTTATGTGATTTGTTTCTGGCAGGAGAGTGAAAGCTTCGCAAATCCAATGCAAACCACCAAACCCAAACAATTTGAAACCCTCGGACTGAAGGTATCCCTATCCCGCAATCCCTACCCGGACGAGGAGAATCTGCAGGCGTGGGATGCCGCTGACGCCTATATACTCCGTCAGCTGGAAGCGGACGGATTGGAGAACGTCGGCAAAGTTTTGGTAATGAACGACGACTTTGGCGGACTGGCGGTCCCGCTGGCTGCGCGGGGGGTTCCCATCACCATCGCGGGCATCTCTCAGGTATCGGCGGACGCAATAGCGGGTAATATGGCCCGCAATCAGTTACTCCCTCCGCATTATTGCAATGCCCTGGATCTCGCCCCGACCCTTCCGTTTGACACCATACTCTTTAAGATCCCCAAGGACCTGGACCTGGTGAAGTTCTTTCTCCATATCCTGCGTCAACACCGTCACACTCACACCCGGATTGTGGCGGGGGCCAGGACTCTATTGATCCATACTTCCACCATCAAAGCCTTCGAGCGCTGGCTGGGCCCGTCCCCCACCAGCCTGGCCTGGCGCAGGGCTCGTTTAATATTGCCGTAGCCTGGGCCATCCCCTATGCCTGAGCCAGAGACTAGGGAATTCTCTTATGGGCTGGCCGACCACGGCTTAAAGATCCATGGAGGGCCTGGTGTTTTCGGCTCGGAGAGACTGGACGAAGGGACCGCCCTGCTCCTTCCCCACCTCCCTCGCCAGCAGTCGGGATTGCAGTTGGTGGACCTGGCCTGTGGCACCGGCG
>JAKQGS010000018.1 GCA_029556045.1 Pseudomonadota bacterium
CTTAGGATGATAGAACTCCAAACGGCTGGCGTGAAGTGCAATCGGCTGAAAGAGTGGGGGCGTTGTGGCAAAGTCCAGAAACGGCTCGGCGGCCCCAAACTTCAGATCCCCCACGATGGGAAACCCAGCCTTTGCGAACTGCCTGCGGATTTGATTGCGACGGCCCGTGCCCAGCATGATAGCGACTTGGGTGCGATTCTGAAATCGCTGCATAACGGTAAAACTGAGCTGACAGATTTTTGAAACAACGGTTTCGGAGTTATCACGGGACGAGGTTTCTTCATCGGATAGTTCATCGATCAGCTCTCCTGCATCCACAGGCAGCAGTCCTTCCAACACGGCAATATAAATTTTTTTAACTCGTCTTTCCTGGAATTGGACACTGAGTCGACCGGTGAATTTGGAGTTTAATCCGAAGAGGACAACGCCTGAAACCGGACGGTCCAAACGGTGGACGATGCCAAGGTAAACATTGGGAGAGCCAGGCTTTTGATGACGAATGTGAGCTTTAACCTGTGCATCCAGTGGGTCAGGTCGTCCTTGAGTATGCCCCTGAAATAGCTGCCCTGCGGGTTTATTGACCATGATGATGGCCTTATCTTCAAACAAGATATCGAGAGTCGGATTGATGCCCATAGACAGTGGAAAGCGATCTTGTGACATGAGGACTCACGTGGGGTAAAGGTTAATCGCACAGAATTCATTTATCATAAACGGTCTCCGTTAATCCGTGCAATTACCTCCAATATCAGAAATTTTATCGCATCCCAATAGAGCAGACGGTATTATTCGAATGGCAACAACCCAAAAGACCAAAAATGGAGCATATCCATGCCAAAATCAGTTTTAGTCCGTCGCGCCCAGGTGTCCGATGCTTCCTCGATTGCCCGGATTCACACGGCCTCGTGGCGGCACGCCTATCAAGGACTGGTGCCTTCCGCCCATCTCGATGGGTTGTCCGTGGAAAAGCGAACGGAATTTTGGTCTGGCCTCCTCAAAGACCCAACGTCTGGATTTTTTACTTTCGTTGTGCAGGATGTCCGAGATGAAGTGTTGGGTTTTGTGAGCGGAGTAAACGCCACCGATGACAAGGGACAATCCGGAGGCGAGTTGACCGCTCTCTATATAGAGCCAGGGCGCACGGGCCAAGGTCTCGGGACACAACTTTTTCAGACAGCCATGGAACAATTTGTACGTGATGGTCTTACGCGGATGCATCTATGGGTATTGGCCGGTAGTTCCGCCACTCATTTTTATGAAAAGCGGGGTGGGAGAAGTGGGGCAACGAAAAGCCGTGATTTTGGCGGACAACAATGTCCCCTGACGTCATACCACTGGGATGACCTTGAGGAGACATTGAAGAGTTTTGCCCCACAATACCGACACCCCTGCATCAAGCATTATTCGGAAATGGAGGAGTTGACACCGGGGCACTATCCCGGGAGCTCCGAGCCACTCTGCACAGGGGCGCCTTTGGGCCGATTTTTTGATTTGGCGCGGCTGGGTATCCATCATGAAACTTTGGCTCCAGGTACTCGCACATCATGGCCTCATGCGGAAAGCACCGAGGATGAACTGATCTATGTGCTGGAGGGGCATCCGCATGCATGGATCGATGGATACCAATATCCTCTTCAGCCAGGTGACGTGGTTGGTTTTAAAGCTGGCAGCGGGATAGCCCATACCTTTTTGAACAATACAAAGAATTCAGTCCGGATATTGGTGATCGGCGATCGCACCCGCGCGGATAACCGGGTGTGCTACCCCAAGAATCCGCTGCGCAATCAGGAGATCGGATCGTTGCTTTGGCAGGATGCTCCGGTCCGTCGGTTGGGTCCCCATGATGGAATGGCAAGAATTGAAACAGATCCTTCACTACGTTCAGGATGACGACGTTGCGCTCAATGAAGTGGCTGTGGCATCGATGCTATTTGGGGGCACTGAATAGCGGCGCATACTCGCCATAACCGGATTCCTGCAACTTATCGACAGGGATAAAACGCAGGGAGGCGGAGTTGATGCAATAACGCAGGCCCGTCGGAGCCGGACCATCGTCAAACACGTGGCCCAGATGGGAATCTCCGTATTTGGAGCGAACCTCCGTATAGGTGCGGAAGAAACGCCGTTCCTGGTGTTCGGTCACATGCTCTTTCACCAGAGGTTTGGTAAAGGATGGCCACCCGGTGCCAGAGTCGAATTTATCGAGTGAGCTGAACAGGGGCTCGCCAGTGACGATATCCACGTAGATACCCGGTTTTTTATTGTCCCAGTATTCGTTGTGAAAGGGTTTTTCCGTGCCGCTTTTCTGGGTCACTTCATACTGCAGAGAGCTCAAGCTTTTCTGGAGGGTGGCGTCATCCGGTTTGGTGAATCGCCCCTGCGCCGGCGTGGAGGTTACAGATGGTGTGGGTTTGTCAGATTTCCAGGTTTTTTCCAGGTAGTCGTCCCGTCCGGAACCGGAACGGTAGAATTTGTACCGGATTGGATTTTTTTTGTAATAATCCTGGTGGTAATCCTCGGCCGGATAGAACTCGGTGGCGGCAGTGATTTCCGTCACGATGGGGCCGCTGAAATGACCGGATTCCTGCCAATGTTTTTTGGAAGCCTCCGCTGCCGCTTTCTGTGCCCCATCGTGATAGAAAATAGCTGTGCGGTACTGGGACCCCACATCTGCAAACTGTTGATTGGGGGTGGTGGGGTTGATGTTGCGCCAGAACACGTCTAACAATTGCTCATAAGTGACTTTGGTGGAATCATAAGTCACCTGAACCACTTCCGCATGACCGGTGGACCCGGACGATACCTCCTCATAGGTTGGATTTTTTTTATGACCACCCATGTAACCGGATTTTACCGAGGATACACCCGGCAATTGCTCAAAGGGTGGCTCCATACACCAAAAACATCCCCCACCAAAGGTAGCCAGAGTCTGCGCCCCGGATTGTGCCATGGCCATTTTGGATCCCCCCACAAATAATGTCATTAAACACAAGATAAATCTGATCATCGACTCACTCCTTTAGAAGCCCTTGGGTCGCTCAAAAACCGCCAGAGTTCCCCCCTGGCCCTTTTTGCCATATTGGGCGTGAACTTTGGTGGATAAAAATTCCTGATTGTTGTCAAAACCCACCACGATGGTTTGGGGGGTGATATCCAAGGCCTCCCCCAATCCAAAGGGCTCGAAATGTTCATAGAGGGGCTTTTCGGTCTGCCAATAGGAAACCCGCGCCACAACCGTGCGGGTTTGGGGATCCACTTTGGCGATCTCAAAAGTATTGCGTTCCAGCGCATAGAGAAAGCCATCCACAAAATCAAGGTCAGCAAAGTCTGATCCGATGTCGATCAGGCCTTTGCCATCCCAGGGATTAATCACCTTTTGTCCACCGCGTTCTGAGAGAGGAATGTCCCAATCTTCAAGCCAAGCGTTGGTTTTCAGGTCAACCACCAGAATGCGACGGGGGCCTCGTTCCTTGGCCAGATAAAGTTTGTGCCGCTGGCAATCGGCCGCAATACCTTCATAGCCTGCATTAAGCCCCCCTTCTGCTAAAGATGAGTAGGGTTGACCTTTGGGACTTAAGAGGCTCATGGTTCGTCTCTTGAGATCAAGCACCAAAACATCGCGGGGGCCTTCGTTGATGACGTAGACGATATCCCCGCACTGTGTGATGCCTTCCAAATCCCACAATTTTGCGGCTTTTGCCATCTCCGGTCGGGTTTTGAGGCCTTTGAGGTAAACGCCGGCACCCTTCAAGGTATCCAGTTGAGCGAGAGAATGAAGTGTGAACCCCTGGTCTTTAGGATGCACTTGCCAAATGATGGCTTCATCGTCGGATACCACAAGTGGTTTTTGCGGCCACCCTGTGAGCCCGCTGATCTGGTGTGAGGTCTCACCGAAGTGGATGGACTTGAGTTTCAGTTCCGGCCGCTCGGCCGTTTCACCCTTTGCTACATACGGCCGTGTCATCAAAATCAGCAATACACCAAGCCATCTGAGACCCATGAGTTCCCTCCCGGTAATAATGGCCGGAGTATCTCACAGAGACCGGGCCATCACAATCGGAGGATGGGAGGATCGTGACGCTTGCACGGCATCAAGGTAGGCGATGACCTCTTCATCAGTCACCTGATTAAACTCCCGATACCATTGGCCAACCGCATAGAAGTTTCGTGGGGTTTCCAGGCAGATCACCTGTTCGGCCTCCTGCTGCAGCAGGGCAACCGCATCGACGCTGCCAACCGGGACTGCCACCACCACAGCCTTGGCCCCTTTGTCTTTGAGGCTGCGCACCGCCATGAGGGCGGTGCCGCCGGTCGCCAGACCGTCATCCACCAGAATGACGGTGCGGCCTACCGGGGAGGGAAGCGGCCGGGCTCCCCGGTAACGCTTGAGGCGACGGGTGATTTCTTGTCGTTCGTGTTCGATGATGGACCGCATGTCTTCGGCGGATAGGGCCAGTTGTGCAAGGGCATCGCCATTCAACCAGAGGGCACCGGTTTCGCTGAGGGCGCCGATGCCATATTCGGGATTCCAAGGGGCCCCGATCTTGCGCACGACGAAAACATCAAGACCCTCACCTAGGGCATTCGCCACCTCAACTGCAACCGGCACTCCCCCGCGTGGCAATGCCAGAATAAGCGGGTTGTCCCAATGCTCTTTATTTAATTCCTGGGCCAAAAGCCGGCCGGCCTCCTGCCGGTCTCCGTAAATTTTCATATCAAGCTTCCCCGCTTTCTCCACGCTGATCCACCGCGTGGACAACTCCGACCAAGCAAAAGCAAGGCCAAGTGCCGTGTGGAAGAGTAAGTTTTTAATATGTTGAAATTAAAGGACAAAATCAGACACATCAAAACTGGTACTCCGTCCCCTCGCTGGGGTGGGTGAGTGAAATCAAACTACCGTTCTGTGGCTTTTTCACCGCAGTTTGGCCTCCGGCATGAGGCGGTTTAGCCACGCCTGGGTCCATTGTACCGGGTAACTCCCTGACATTCCATGTCCGGAATCTGGCACCGGGCTTGCTTTACAAAGAGCAGGATTTCGCTCAGGGATGAACCTTTCAGCCAGGGATGGATTCTTTTCCAGGTCATGGGGGGAATCGTCATGGGTCGCAGGATGTCCGGATTATGGTTGATGTTGGGAGTCCTCGGGACTGGCGTCGCAGGACCGCTCAGGGCCGGGGAACGGACGGTTGTGACTCATGTGATCAAAGTTCAGGAGGAGCGCGAATCCACACGCTGGACCCTGACCGAGTGGCTGCGCATCAAAGAGCGCATGAAACTGATGGACGTCTGGCTCGCCATGTTTTCCCAACCTCAGCAAGAAACCTTTCGGCCAGAATTCAATCTGGGCTTCCATCAAATGGATAGTCATGTCAACCTGGACGGGGTCGAACAGTCCAGCACCCGCTCACAATCCGCGAACGTTCAACTATGGTTAACCAATCTGATCACATCGCAAACGGGACTTCGCACCGTCAATATCGATTGGGGATTTGAACTCTACGGTCGCCAGATGCAGGCGGTGGATCCTCTCGGGGAATCTGCGGGATCGCTGGCTCTGGCGACGGAGCCCTATGGCATGGCAGCTGGGGCCACCACTCAGTATGCCAGCCTGAACCTGCGATTGTTAGGCGACAATAGCCAGGACTCCTCACTTGTTTTGAAATACGGCACCTATGAAAGCGGTCTCGGAACATTTGATGAGTCTGGTGCACCGGGCTACTCAAAAATGGGGCTTATGGGGGGAGGGGAGTTATCCGTCTATCTCCTGAAATGGCTGGGCGGGGAAGGGCAGTACCTCGTCTTTGGGGAGACAGCTGGTTTTGTGGAGCCAGATCATCAGCAAGGACGCTCGCTCCAATATGGGGGCTTTGTGGAGGTTTCCCTCTTGCGATTGATGGCGGGGCGATTCAGTGAGGAATGGTGGGATAGCTCCCGCACGGTTGAGCGGCGGGAACAGGGCTATTATACCGGCATCAAATTGCAATTTTAAACGTGGTGGTGACGTAACCTTTCAGACCGTTCAGGACAAATTGAATGGCGATCGCCGTCAGGATGATACCCATCAGGCGTGTCAACAGATTGAGGCCGGTTTTACCCAGAACCCGGTAAATGTAAAAAGCTCCCTTCAGCATCGCAAACGCCACCAACAGAGCCAGGATGATCGATGTCACCAGTACGGCGATATCAATCCAGGTATGGGCTTTGCTCGCCAACAGGACCACGGTGGAAATGGCTCCGGGTCCTGCCAGAAGCGGTGTCCCGAGGGGAAATACCGACACATCGGCTTTCTCCATGATTTCTTTTCTTTCGTCCTCCCGCACCCGGGCCCGATTGGCTTTGAGCTGGTCAATCCCCAGCGACAGGAGGAGAATGCCACCGGCAATCTGAAAGGCCGGCAGGGTAATGCCAAACATATTGAAGATGCCCATGCCCGTCACGGCGAACACCACCAGAATGCCGGTGCCCACCAGGGTCGCCTTGACGCAGGTCACATGACGGTCTTTCTCACTATAAGTTTCCGTCATGGTGAGGTAGACCGGCAGAACCGCAAAAGGATCAACGATGACAAAGACCGCGATGAACGAAGCACCCAGTGCTGACAGAATAGCTAAGATGTCCACGGTATTCCCCTACTTATTCTGCTTTGTCTGCCATATTATCAGAAAGAAATCTCAAATGATCCCCCAATATTTTGCACGTCATAGGTATGGTCATCGATATTGGAGTGCACATTTTCGTATTGCAGCCAAATGGCGCCAGTGACTTCCGGCATGATTCGCCAGCTCAGGTCTGACCGCAGAAGTACCCCCTGATCCTGACGGGGAACCACTGCATCCGGGTATTGGCGACTGCGGTACTCCAGGCGGTTGTCGTTGGTCCACCGGAAAGCCGGTCGGTACTGATGACGCAAATGAACCTCGCGATCCAGGAAGCTGTCGCCGCTGGCGGTTGCAGAACCATACCGCGTGCGCCCCAGCAATACCCCCCATCCCCAGTCCTGTCGGGAGAATCGCTGCCCTGTTCCCTCCAGTCGCAAAGATAGACGGCGGGCTGACCGGTTGCTGGGGGCTACGATCTCCGCGGTGAACGGATCGAGGATATCGTCCCGATCGGGGTCGGGATCAAAATACTGGGATGTTTCCAGCTGAACCAAGGGTTCGTAGGACAGCAGCTGGTTTTGCCAACGGGTGATCAGACCAAAACCATCGGCAATGCGGGCGGGTCCGAGGTTGTTGACTTGCAAAAATGGCTCCAGATGCAGACTGTGGGTCCGGTCTTGGCCTTCCTGTGCCATAATCCCATCCAATTCCATGGCCAGTGTCTGGCGCCCCCAGATGAGGTTTTCCAGCTCCTGATATAACCATCCGCGGCTTTCAAAACGGTACACTAAATGCAGCGATGCAGCCGGATCCTGCATCACTTTGGCTTTGACCTCCATCATCGTTGTGCTACCAATCGATGATCGATGGGGAACGCCGGCAGGCAAGGTGGCGTTGGGATTCTGGCGAAACACATTGGACGTCCAAAAGCTTTCGCCGCGATAGGTGAGGATAAAATACTCTTCTTCGTCTCGCAGGATACGGAAATCCCGGGCCGATCGACTTAACACAGGATTTGTCTCAGCCCAGAGCGAGTAGGTGAAGTTGCGGTCAGCCACCATTTTTTTACCGGCCTGAAAGCGGGCGACACCCAGGTAATACTCCCGCTCCTGTTCCCTTGCGTCAGTCTTACGGATGCTCCAGAACAGTGCCATGGCCAGCTCCCAGTCCCCCGTCTCCATGGAAACCATGGCCCGCTGAAACAAGGGTTCGCTCTCATCTGGATTTTCTTTGGAAGCGATCAGCAAATACTCTCGAGCCATTTCATATTGGCCCAGTTGTCGATAGGCCAGGCCTGTCAACAGGGCCAGGTTAAAACTACGGCGGGCCTCTTCGGCATAGGGCAGGAGCAATTCTAGGGCGAGGATAGGATCATGCCCTTCGATCGCCTTGATGGCATGAGGAATCACGATTTCAGAATCTGGCTTCGGCTTCGGCATAACAATAACCGTGGTCAACTTTTCTTCAGAGGGATCTAACTCACCGGCCGCCAGGCGGTTATTTCGTTTGATCCATTCGTCCGGATCGAGATATTCCGGCGAGGTTGATTCCAGCACATCCCGGATCGCGTTGCCAGCCAGCGTTCGCAGCACGGGGGGTGTCCAGGTCCTTTTGGTCAGGGTCAGACTGGTGCCGGGAAGCATGGTGATCAGGCTTCCCTTGTCAAGACTCCTGAGCAGTCTGCGCTCCCGCATCCTCTGTTCTTCCAGCGGGGGAGGTTCGTCCGTTGAACGCTGGGGACTCGGCTCATGGAGATAAAGCACGCGGGCATAACCCCGCAGGGCGGATATTCGCACCGTGTCATTTCCATTACGATGCCGTCCGTATTCCACCACCACGTCGCCATTGGCATCGGTATCGATCTGCACCCAGTCCTCTGCCAGAACCGTCCATCGCGGTATCCCCCCCGTAAAGTTCCGGCTTCGCAGACGTCCTTTTTTCAACTTGAGCAGATGCTTTTTCCCCTCACTGACCAGTTGTACGGAGCTTTCTGGCATAACAAAGTGCTGTTCTGTGTTGGGCACACCAAAGGTGGCAATTCCGTCGCTATTAGTGCGCAGGTTGCCCTGCCACGTCTGAGCCTGCGGCAAAAAGCCGATGGCCTGTGACGTCTTCTCTTCATGCAGAAAGACGCCCTCCTCCATGGCCTGCACGTAGCCATCGGAAGCCATCAAAGTGAGGTCGGGCCCGTCGTAGGGGATCTGAGGTGGGGTGATGGTCTTTTCGTCGGATTCCAAACGAAGCATGGCAACTTTGATGTCGTAGAATATCTGAATGGACGAATAAGGATTGCTGGCCATCAGTGTGATCCGGTGCCGGCCAACGCCCCAGTCCTTGGTGCTGAATTCACAGCGGCTTCCCTCGCACAGATGTTCCTGGTCTTTGAACCAGCGGAGACGATCGGTGGGTACCGATGGTTTAGCTTCTAGCATGACACGATTTCCCGCGTCGACTTCAACAAATTTTTCACTGAGACTTTCCAGCATCACGGTTGGCCCAGTTAGGGGCTGGGTATTCACCGGTTTTGGCTCGCGAGCAACCGGCGGTTTTGATGCGGCATCAAGATCATCCTCATCGTAATCATCGGTGGCGTTGGGATCGCCGGTCGGAAGCAATAGGGGGGCTTCGGGTGTGAACTGCTTTTTACGCAGGCGATTTTTACCAAGTTTGCCGATGTCGATGAATGCAGGCGCTGTGCTGATGGCCTCCGGCGCCGGGAGTGCCAGGTCCAGAAATGGTCGCGCCGCAGATTTACGGGGATTAAAGATCAGGGTGTCGCGGGTATCAACGCTCATTGCTGGAGGATCTTGTTCCGCAAGCGCGAGATTTGAAAAACAAAGTCCCCCCCACCCCACCCATAGCAGGATTAACCGCCGAATTTGTTTTCCGACTTTGTTTGTATTCATACCCGTCGCTTTTTGATTTCCTCCTGAAATCATTTATCTTTTCGGATAAAAGATTCCAGAAATAAGCGATCGTGCATTCGTTGGCTTGGGGGTAGCGGCAAATAATGCTGAAATATCAAAGATTTCTGGCAGGTTCTGTGGGGAGGAAAAACCCCGTTCCGGAGTGGAACGGGACAGGGGAGTTACTTGCGAATGGAGGCGAACAGGACGGAGCCGCGACGTTCCAATTGCACCAGGACTTTATCGGTTTTTGCACTCAATACCCTTTCAAAGTCCGCTTGTGTGCGCAAGTTTACTTTGTTGGCTTTTAGCAGCACGTCGCCCGGCTCAAATCCAGCATTGGCGGCGGGAGAATCCGCCTCCACATCCCGCACCAAGAGCCCCTGGCGCGACACAAATTTGTAGCGGGCCCGCATAGCTTCCATGGTTTTGGAAGGAAGCGGTTCCAGCATCAGGCCAAACGATTTGGTACCCTTTTGCTGTGTTTGCGCGAGCTTTTCTTCAGTGGGGTATTCGGTCAGAGTGATACTGGTACTGCGTTTTTTGCCACTGCGCATGTATTCCACGTTGATTTTAGTGTTAGGCGCCATAAGACCTATGGTGTTGGTCAAATCACGGTTGGTGCGGATGGTTTGGTCGTTGATTTTCGTCACCAGATCTCCCGGCTCCAATCCCCCTTTGCCAGCGGGGCTTTCCGGCAAAACTCCGGCAACGATGGCCCCTTCGGTCCCTTCCGGTAGATCCAGACTTTCCGCGATTTCCGGGGTCATGTCCTGGGCCAGATTGACGCCGATATATCCCCGGGCCACGCTGCCTTTGTTGATCAATTGGTTGGCAATCTGTCGTACCAGGTTGGCGGGTACCGCAAATCCAATGCCGGCAGAGCTGCCAGTGCGGGAGTAGATGGCGCTATTCATACCCACCACTTCCCCTTTGGTATTTAACAGGGGTCCACCACTGTTCCCGGGGTTGATGGCGGCATCGGTCTGGAGAAAATTGCCAAGGGTGGTGATATCAAGATTGCCGCGACCAGCCGCTGAAATAACGCCGAAGGACAGACTTTCTTCCAATCCGAATGGAGCACCCAAGGCAATCACGAACTCACCAACCTTGAGTTGATCGGAATCGCCGAGAGCCAACGACTCCAGATCTTTTTTTACATAGTTTTTATCGGAAATCTGTACCACCGCCACATCGGTGTTTTTGTCCCGCCCCAAAACCTTGCCTGCGTAGTTTTTGCCGTTGGCCAGTTTCAGATAAATCTCATCGGCTTCTTCGATCACGTGGTTGTTGGTGATGACGTATCCCTTGTCGAGATCCACGATAAATCCGGATCCAAGGCCTTTTTGTTTGCGTAGTGGCACTTCACCGCGGGGCATTCCCCCCTGCCCTGGTCCGAAGAAAAAATCGAAGGGATTGATTTCACCAAATGGCGATCCTTTGATGGTTTTGGATACAGAGACAAAAACCACGGCTTTTTTGGCCACTTCGGAGATCTCGGAGACTCCCTTTGAAACGCGATTGAGAAATTCCACATTATCGGAGAAGGGGCGTGGTTTTTGATTCTTGGGAATTTCGTAGGCACCGGCCGATGGAACCATTCCCAGGGTAATCGACGCCGTCAGCAAGGGGATGATGAGGGATCTGAAACTTTTCACCAGTTTCATAAATATTTTGTCCTTTTGTCGAAGTTGTAGTTGAAGTTACCCAATACCTTACTAGAAGACACCATAGGGGGCCATCCATTAAAGCAGTTTAAGGTCGGTTTTTAGACTGTCAATGATAAGGGTATGTGGCTGTAATGACTAGAAAAATGCGCCGAATCGAAAGCCGATATAGGTGCAGTAATATGTTTCGGTTCCGGACAAAGTGGAAGACATGGCCATGGTCCTCTGTTTATACCCCACCATCATATCGACGGCATTGCGGGTCAGGTCGAAGGACGTCCCGATATCGATGTCCATACGAGCACCGGCGGTATAGTCACCGGTTAATGCGTTGCGTGAGGTGGTAGGTGTCACGCCAATCACGTCAGTATAAAAAAATCCCACCCGCTGGATAGGAATCAGAAGACCCGCGTTGTAACCCATCCCGGTAGCGCCAGCATCCACTTCATCCGTTCCGGCATTATTGAGCTTAATATCCAATTGAGAAAATACCACCCCAAGGTAAAAATAGCTGAGGCGATAGTTGATGATGGAATCCTGCCACACCACGGTGGTGGAACTGTCGTTCAGGGCAAATGTTGTGGTGGTGGAGTCAACTTCCGTTTTAAATCCAACCTGATGATCCTGTCCGGCATATCCCCCCAAGCTGTAGGTGAGACCGGTTCCCGTATCATTGCTTTGCACCAGTTCGCTTTTGTAGGTGGTGAAGCCGAAGGTGAGATCCAGATAAAAGGTTGGAGTGGCCTGCATCAGGCCGTCACCCGCTGCCCATGCTCTGACTTCTGTCAAAAGGGCCAGCAGCACGCCGATGGCGATCTGCAGAACGCGACTGATTTTTACCGGTGGCGTCACGGGGTGCTCCTTCGGATAACCTGCTCATTTGTTCGGCAAAGGTGTGAAAAACTTGAATATTTTATATACACACAACTTCTGATGTGTTGGATTCTCTCGTGAATCAAGGATGTTACCCGTTGTTTACCCGCAGGTATAATTGAGGCTGGTGACGATACGAATCCACCATCGAAAGGCGTGACCTAGGGTTCGGCGATTCGTCGCTAACCATGAAATTTTGATCGGGAGTGCTGTGAAAGTCGTGGTAGGGTACACCCATGATGTGTGTCCCTCATGTTTGGCATCAGGAGTGTTTGATTGGGTTTTGAGCTGGGAAACGGCTATAGTTTTGCAGGTTGGATGGCACGCGCCTTAGCTGCGGAGCGACGCTCCGATTGGCGCGGGTATCCAGAGCCTTTGCCGGAAGACGGTGATCGTTATTGGATGCACCAGGCTTTGTTAGCTGCCATGGATCACATCGGACTGGCACCACCCAATCCTGTTGTGGGGGCGGTGTTTGTTAAGGACGGCAGACTTCTGGCCAAAGGGGCGACCCTGAAGTGGGGAGACCTACATGGGGAACGGCATGCCCTGCAGAAGATAAAAGATCCCCAGGAATTGCAAGGGGCCACCGCCTATGTTCTGCTGGAGCCCTGTAGTCATCAGGGTCAGCAGCCACCCTGCGTGGACGCCCTGATTGCATCGGGAATCAAACGTTGCGTGATCGCCTGCGGGGATCCCAATCCCAAGGTGGCGGGTGAAGGCATCGCAAAATTAAAAAAGGCCGGTGTCGAGGTGGTGATCGGTGTCATGGCGGGTGAGGCTATCGCCTGGAATTTTCCGTTTTTTGGCGAACAATTGATGGGACGACCGATGGTGATGGCCAAATGGGCGCAGACGCTGGATGGTCATTTGGCTGATGATAAAGACCAGTCCCAATGGATATCCGGACCATCGGCCCGCAGCCTGGCTCACTGGTTCCGGCAAAAATGTGACGCCGTGATGGTAGGAGCCGGCACGGTGCTGGCGGATCACCCCCGATTGAATGTTCGGGATGCCGCATTGCCCCACAACCGTCACCCGCTGAAAATTATTTTTGATCCATTTGGGCGGATTGTGAAACTTTCGGAAGCAAAATTTGCGGTTCTCCAGTCCAGCACCCTGTCAGGATCCGAACCCGTTTATATGGGTGTGCAGCGGCAGCATTGGGATGCGCTTGCTGGCAAAAAGCGCCATCCGATTCACAAAATGGAGCATCTGCGGATCGTGGTGCTTGATGATCCGCGAGGGCATGAGTTACAGGAATTCATGATCAAGCTAGCAGGTGTCAAATTGCTCCAGAGTCGCCGTATTCAAAGCATACTGGTTGAGGGTGGACCCGCACTGTTAACATTAATGGCACAGCGTGACCTGATTGATAGTTTCCACTGCTTTATTGCGCCCGCGATCCTGGGGGGGCGAAAAAACCGCATCGGTACCGTTGCCAACAAGGGTGATGGGCCCCGGAAGGCGCCGGTTGATAAGCTCTTTGCTCAGATGGAGCGATATCGCCTGATGGGGACCCATCAGTTGGGTAATGATGTTATGATGGAGTTCATCCCTCAGGACCGTTACCAAAAGATATTTGCGAACAAATACGGTTAGTGGTCTTTTCATTCAAAAAAATTGGACCACACATTTTTGCGATTATTCCCGTCCACCTGCAACCAGACGGCAATGGCACCACCTTTGGGTGAGAGGCTGACAGAAGGAGCAAAGGCTTCGTTGGAGTCGTCTTTTTCCAGAAGCTCGGTGGTTTCCCAGACATTGTTCTCCCGGTGGCGTGCTTTAATGTTATGACGGGTTCCGTCAAACTCCGCCCAGATCACCATGGCGCGACCATTACCGTCACTGGAAAGAGTTGGGTAGGTTGACGGCCGATTGGGATTGCCGTCATTCAATTTCTCTGGTTGCCCCCAGCCGGTGCTGGCATCGTAGTAATTAACACCCAGGGGATTTTCGCTGGTGGACTTGTGCATTCCCCACACCACGATAGCATGGCCGGCTTGGTCAAAGACGGCATCCAGATAGTCCACCTGTCCATCGCTATTACCACTGAGCTGTGTCGGCCCCGTTAGTGTGCCATTCTTCCAGACCGAACCCTGAGCGATGCTTAGGGTGCGGTCAGCTGATAGATAAAACCATGCAATGATCGCTTCACCGGAGCTGTCGGCAGCCACGATGGGACGAAGGTTATAACCCTGGGTCGTGTTGCTGAGGGTGTAAGGAGAGGCATCCCAACCGGTGCCCTCCTTGAAATGGCTCATAGCTACCTGAGTGTTGGTATCGCTGACTCCTTCAATCCACGACACAAAAGCATCGCCGCTTTCACTGTAAGCTACGGAAAGGGTCCGATTGTTAGCGAGTGGTATAAGGTTGCTCATAAACTGGGTCAGCGGAGACCACTGGCCGGATGCTGAATCGAAGGTTTTAGCCTGCACCACATAATCGGTCAGAAATCCGTGATCGACCCAGATACCGGTGTACCAGGCCACTATACCGGCACCTTTGGAATTAAACGAGATTTGAGGATAGATACTGACCCGATTGGGAGTCTCACTGAGAGCTAAAGGGGTGCTCCATTGGTTGCTGTTATCGCTAAAATGCGACCACCAAACGCGGGCCACAGCGGCGCCGTCGCTGGCGGCTTCCGATGTGGTGGTGTACCAAATTGCGTGAACATCGCCGTTGGCATCAAAGGCGATATGTGGTTCGCGGGCGGTTTCTCCTGACGGAGCTTCCGCAACCTTTTGGTTGGAGCGCCAGAATTGACCATCGTACCATTTGGACCAGACATGCCAACGATTGGTGGCATCCGCCTGAATCCAGACCGCCATGGCTTCTCCCTGGCTATTGAATATGACTTCGGGGTGGTAGGCGTCCCCTTCGTTATTGACTTCGATCAGCTGTGCCTCCCCCCAGGCATGGGTGGAAGTATTCCCCTCGCTATCGATCTCTACGCGATCCAAGCAAGTTTTGACGGATTCGTTGTCGAGAACGATTTCCTGTTTGCCATCCATATCCTTGACAAAAGCTTCATAGGACCATTGTTTTGAAACCTGGGTGATGACGCAATCACATTTGTTGGTGGCTTTGATCATGTCCGATATCTTGGTTCTGGCAGCGCAGGCGGATATCTGTTCCTGGAGCTGGGCGTCCGTCCAGGGTGTCGCCGTGGCAGATTTGCCGGAAGGTTTGGGTGGGGGCTTTTCACAGGCGCCAGCGAGGATTAGACAAATAAGCGTCGTCAGGGCACGACGGCATCCTTGCCTGAATTGCTCGGACTGCATTTTAAATCCGTAATTAATCTGTCTCGCATCCATACTCATCACCCATGATCATTGATCATTCAGCGTCAGGGGGCCATGGCACCGGCTTTACGACGAGCCTCTTCCACGGCGGCATTTGGATCGATCTGGACCCGACTGGTGAGTTCCCCCTCATAGATGGTGGAGGGCAGGGAGCTTAGCGCTTTTTGCTCTTCGGAATAAGTTTGATCGTTCAGGTCGATCTTAACTTCGGTAAGGACCTCAGGAAATGCCGGCATCGTCGGCTCAGTTGCCGGGTTTTCGATCACCGGAGCTTCAGCGGGTGGTGCCTCACTGGCTCTTTCACCGGTTATGGACTCTGCGGACACCAGGATTGAGGCCGTGCTCAGAATGATTTGATCCTGTTGTTGCGCGGATTCGGTGGAGGTTTCAGCGGGAGGTACCGTTGCCTGTTCTACGGAAGCCTCCTGAGTTGCTTCGATAGGCTCTTCGCCGGTGGCTATAAACAAAAAATCATTCGGTGAAAAAAGTTTGGCTTTAGACATCTGAGCCCGACGATAGGTCCTAATAAAATCGGCAACCTTTTCAAAGAAGACTTTTTGTTTTGAGAGGGAATTTTGGAAGCTTGTATTGTCGTTCAGTGGCTTATTGCACACGGTGGAATCCTGATAGGTGGCCATTTGATAGGACCTGGAAGGAAAATTAACAGTGATGGTGCACCCGGCAGTGGCCACTTCAAATTGATAAGGCTCTATGATGGTCAATCTTTGAACCGGGCCGTATTCCATGTGCATACGGCTTTGACTCACGATCGAAATCAAATAACGAAGGCGGGTGACAGCATCCTGCGGAACTGAGCCTGAAGCGTCGCCTGCCATTGTTTCAGAAGTCTTTTCCTGCATGCCCTTTTGGCCGGGAGTGCACCCTATGAGTCCAGTTACCATCATTGTGGCTGCCAGGACTAGAGAAGGATTTTTACGACATGTCAGCATAACGATCTCCCGGGGATGGGGGTTTTATGCCTTATCGGAATATTTTCGGAAAAGTTTAGTCATTTTCTTTGCTTTGGAGACGTTCCGCCAATCCCCTCAAAAAAGCTGACTAATTCCGGTGAGGGCCCGCGGATGCACGGACTGCGGACTGGTAAATATAACTATCCAGGAGGGTAAGAATTGTCATGGCCTCAACCAGAGGGACGGCGCGGGGTAAAACGCAGGGGTCGTGGCGGCCCTCCTTGGGTTTGAAGGAGACGGTCGAGGGATTGTCACCCCGTGTCACCGTGGATTGCTCTTTAAACACCGTAGCCACCGGTTTAAAGGCCACCCGAAACACGATGGGAGCACCATTGCTGATGCCTCCCTGCACACCGCCTGAATGGTTCGTGGCGGTGGTGATGCGATCCTGCTGAAGGATAAATTCGTCATTGTGGGCGGAACCCTTCCACTGCGTTCCTGCAAAGCCGCTACCGATTTCAAAACCCTTGGTGGCGGGTAGACTTAACATCGCCTGGCCCAGGCGGGCCTCCAACTTGTCAAACACCGGATCCCCCAGTCCCACTGGAGGGTTTTGCACGACTCCGGTGATGACACCACCCAGGCTATCCCCCTCCTGTTTCACCGCGGTGATCAATGCAATCATGCGACGACTGCTGTCAGGATCGGGGCAACGCACCGGCGATGCTTCAACAAGGTCGCGGGTCAGTGTATTGATGTCGGGGCGGGGGGCGGTCAGATTGTGAATGCTATCCACATAGGCCACCACGCGGGTGCCCGGCAGAAGTTCCTCCAGAATTTGTTCGGCGACTGCAGCCGCTGCAACGCGCCCAATGGTTTCCCGCGCGCTGGCCCGACCTCCCCCTGACGATGCGGTGAGGCCGAATTTTTTTTCCCACGTGTAGTCGGCGTGCGAGGGGCGATAGATGCCTTTGATGTCCTGATAGTGTTCGGGTTTTGCGTCACGATTGCGCACCACAAGCGTGAGTGGGGTGCCGAGTGTTATGCCGTTTTCCAGGCCGCTCAGACACTCCACCAGGTCCGCCTCCTGGCGGGGAGAGGTCAGTGGGCTTTGTCCGGGGCGCCGGCGATTGAGAAAAGCCTGCACCATTTCCAACGCAATGCGGTGCCCCGGTGGACATCCG
>JAKQGS010000020.1 GCA_029556045.1 Pseudomonadota bacterium
AACGGCGACGGCACTGAGACCTGGACGATGGAGACCAGCGGCCTCGATTTCACCCTCAAGGCCGGCACCACCCAGAACAAATGGGATGTGGTGGCCATCGGTTCCAACGTCTACAGCTTTTGCGAAGTGGAAATCACCAAGTTCACCTGGGATGGCTTCGGCTGGGGCTATACCAAACTCTCGCCCATGGCCGGCGGCGCGCCGGTGCAATCGACCCAGGTGGTCGATCTGAACGGCGACGGCGTCCAGGAGATGATCGTCGCGGTCTATGACTGGGGCAACGATGCCGCCAAGGGCATCTATCTCGTCCAGGAAGACGGCGACACCCTCAAGCACACCGAACTTGTCAACGTCGGAAAATGGTGGCCGAGCGGAACCCGCGGCCCGTGGGGCGGCGCCTCCGGTGACATCGACGGCGACGGCAAGCTCGATTTCGTCTATGGCTCGCGCGCCTCGACCCCGAATGCGGGCATTTTCCATCTCGCCTACAAGGGCGGCGATATTGCCAATCCGGCCAACTATACCTTCGCGGTGATCGATTCCCTCTATTCCGAGGGTGGCATCTGGACCGTGGTCCAACTGGCTAATGTCGACAGCGATCCGCAGCTGGAAGTGCTCTATACCTCCAGTACGGATGCGGGTGTGTTCCCGGATCTGGGCACCAAGCCGATCGTGGTCCTGGATTATGTGCCGACGACCTTGGCCTTCGACAATCTGATTGTCGCTCCCGAGGTTTTGTACAATGGCGCCACACCTCCGACCTCATTCATATTCAAACCCGGCCGCATCTTGGATAACGGCCAAACAATCTGGTTCTGTGGACACAATTCATCCACCAAGGAGACCTTTGTCTGGCGTTCGATTGATGGTGGTAATACTTTCACCCATAACGCCACGGCCATTCCCAACCGTACAGCTGGAATGGATGCTTTTGATGCCAATATCGCAATCGTCGCTCAAGCGGATGGGAAAATCCATCGTACAACGGACGGCGGCATCACCTGGACTGAGGTTCATGCCTACACGATCCCTCCCATTGCTCCGGGATGGTTTGATGGCGTTAAAGTGCTTGGTGAAAATGTTGCGGTTGCTTTTGGGGATGGGGATTCCAATGGCAATATGTATTTTTGTCGAACTGAAGACAAAGGCGCGACCTGGAATGAAATTATTGGAATCGATTATTTGCAGGCTTCACAGGCCATCTATAGCTGGGGATTGGCCAGCTGCTCTTTAGGTCCAAACATGTGGGCTACTGGAACGGCATCTGATAACAATGGCTCTTTTGTTTTCCGCAGCAAAGACGCCGGTTTGACTTGGGAGAGTTTTACAGTCCCAACGGAGATCATCGCCAAAGATATCCGGGCAATAACATTTCTGGATGGAAATAAGGGTATGTGCAATGGACGTTCCGGCAATATCTTTGCAACTACAGACGGTGGCGCTACCTGGTCAGCGGTCAGCAAACCAGACACAGCTTCCGACTGCTGGGTCAATGGCGTTGTAGCCATTCCCAATACCAATATTGTTATGGGGATGGATGACATTGGCGTTTGGTACACTTCGGATTTAGGTGCCACCTGGGGCAAAGTGAATATTTCGCCGACTGTGCCAGACGATGATTTTGTCGGCGGTTTGTTCCTTAGCAAAAATTTCGGCTATGTTTTTTCTTATGCTGGTCAGGTCCTGCGTTTTGAGAACATGTTGACCGGTATTGCCGATCGGCCGCGTGAAAGCATGCCTGAGGGCTTTCAGTTGAGCCAGAACTATCCCAATCCGTTCAATCCGACCACGACTATCTCCTATACCCTGCCGGTCAAGCAGACGGTCTCCCTGGTCATCTACAACCTCAAGGGCGAGGTCGTGAAGACCCTGGCCGAGGGTACGATGAATGAGGGGAACCATTCGGTGAACTGGGATGCCACCAATAATAATGGACAAAAAGTCACCAGTGGCATCTACATCTATCTGCTCAGATCCGGCAATCATCAGATCGCGCGGCAGATGGTTCTGGTGAAATAAGTTATTTTCCATCTTCACAAAATAAATCCCCTGACCGAAACTTCGATCAGGGGATTCTTATTTACGGTTTAGTCCGGACTTGAGGAAATTGTGTTGGGTGGGTACAAGTTAAAAAAAAGAGCCTCCATCGTGGAGGCTCTTTTTTTTGAGGAATTCGGGCGGAGTTTAGTATTTCACCGCCAGGGAGAAACGATGGGCGGAGGTTAAAATGCCCAGGTCCGCGTAGGAATAATCGAAAACCAGCCCGAGATGGCCACTCACCGTGGTCTGCACCCCGAGCCCAAGCCCCAGTCCGCCCTCATCGGCTTCGATCTGATAGCCGGCGCGCAGGAAGAACATCTGGTTAAAGCCATATTCCAGGCCCATGTTATACTGTTCGAGGTTGTTGTTGGGATGGACCATGTCGACGGCCGTGGTCAGGCGGTGTTGATCGTTATTGAGCAGATCGATGGCCGCACCGAAGCGGAAATTGATCGGCAGCGAATAGGTATTGAACTCCTTGCTCTTGTTGACGCTGTAGGATTTGGAGTCGCTGAAATCGATATAGTCGCCGCTAAAGTTCACCTCCGGGCCGAAGTGGAGGATCGACATGCCCAGACGCAAGCCATGGAAACCGGTGCGGTACATGGTGCCCAGATCCAAGGCCCAGGTGGTGTAGCCGTTGGTGAGATATTTCTCGTGGACCACCTTGCCGGTGGCACCGACAGAAAAACGGTCGGTGAGGTAGCGGGCGTAGGAGAGGCCCATGGCGAAATTGGCGATGTTGAAATATTCGCCCGTCCCGCCGGGCTGGTTCAGGGTGGTGATCTCCATATCGTCGGTCATAAGATAGACCCCGCTGATGCCGACGATGCCGATGTTGCCGAGATTGAGGGCGTAGGAGAGCCCCATCAGGGAGA
>JAKQGS010000046.1 GCA_029556045.1 Pseudomonadota bacterium
CCCGTTTGCACCTGATCCAGAATGGTGGGTCCCATCCAGTTTCCGCCGGTATAGGATGTCGGTGCTGGTGTGGAACGACCGTCCAGGTGCAGAACCGCGCCCTGTTTAACCGCCTGATCGATGATCCCAGTGATGCGGGTATGGGATTTGCGATCGATGATGGCACCCATGTCGCTCCCCAGATTCAGGGTGCGGGCTTTGGCGATGATTTTATCGATCAGCTGATCCACCGATCCCACAGCCACGAGAATACTGCCAGCCATGCATCGCTGACCGGCGCACCCGGTAAATGAAGCGGTCACGCCCGGTACAGTGACATCAGGGTCTGCATCCGGTGTTACGATCATAAAGTTTTTAGCGCCACCCAGGGTGAGGGCCCGTTTTTGATGACGGGAGGCGCGGGTGTAGACTTCGCGGGCCACGGCGGTGGATCCCACAAATCCCACGGCTTTGATCTGGGGATGATCGATCAGGCCTTCAACCGCCGTTTTACCGCCATTGACGATGGAAAATACTCCGGACGGAAGACCCGCATCCGCAAAGATTTGCGCCAGACGTCCGGGCGTCAGGGCGGCTTTTTCGGAGGGCTTCAGCACAAAGCAATTGCCCAGGGCGATGGCGATGGGAAACATCCACATCGGTACCATCGCGGGAAAATTAAACGGCGTGATGCCGGCCACCACACCGAGTGGTTCCCAGCGTTCTTCGCAGGTGACCCCGCGACTGACGTCCATTTTGGAACCGCTCACCATATTCTGCAGGGAAATGGCAAACTCCAGAACTTCGATACCCTTCATCAGCCCGGCTTCCGCTTCGCCATATGTTTTGCCGGACTCCGCCGCCACCAGATGGGACAATTCACGCAGGTGGATCAGCAGCAATTCACGATAACGCAACAGGATGGCTGCGCGTTCTTTGATGGGAGTGTCGCGCCAGGCGGGAAATGCTGCCGCGGCCTGGCTCACCACGGCGTCCACGTCAGCGGTCGTGGAATCCGCCACATGGCCGATCACCTGATTGTTGTAGGGGGAGACCAGAGGCATGACCGCCTGGGTTTCCCGCCATTGCCCTCCCGCAAAGTTGCGGCAAAGCTGCGGCTGCAATGGAACTTGCACAATCGTCATGAGGGTTATGGCTCCCCAGGGGTAATCGCTTGTTGATTTATTAATAAATTCAGGATGTAAGAATATTGTCCCGCGAACAGAACGGGGTGACAAGGGGAAAAAAAGGCCCACCAATTGGGGTGAAAATACCGCAAAAACAAGGGCTTGAGGTAATCGGGGGAGGCGGGTAAAGTGGGGGTCTCATAAGAGAAATCATCCGGATTCAGGAAAGGATCAAAAATATGGAAGAAATGGAAACCATGGAACAGATCAAAAAAGACGTCGAGACCCATCCGGTGCTTCTTTATATGAAAGGGACCCCGGATTCCCCGATGTGTGGTTTTTCAGCGCAAGTCGTCCATGTCCTGAAGCAGCACGGCATCAATTACGAATCCCGCAATGTTCTGGAGGATTGGGAACTGCGGGAAGGCATTAAAAAATTTACCAACTGGCCCACGATTCCCCAGCTTTATGTCAAAGGCAAATTTGTCGGCGGCTGTGACATCGTCATGGAAATGCATCGCAAGGGTGAACTGGCCAACGTTTTAGCGGAAGTGAAATAACATGACCATCCATCCTCAGGACTTTACCCGGGTTGTCCATGCAGGCGTTCGACCCGAGCCCACCACGGGCGCTATTATGACGCCGATTTTTCAAACATCCACCTATGTGCAGGAAGCCCCCAACCAGCACAAGGGTTGGGACTATTCCCGGGCCGGCAACCCCACCCGTGACGCGTTGGAAGAAGCGTTTGCCACCATCGAAGGCGCCAAGTATGGGCTCGCCTTTTCGTCGGGGCTGGCAGCTGAGCAGGCGATTATTCAACTGCTGAATCCTGGAGATCGTGTGCTGGTGTGTGACGACGTATATGGCGGCACCGGGCGATTGTTTCGCACCCTTTTTGCAAAATACAATATCGATTTTCAATTTATCGATATGACCGACATCAACAACGTCAAAAATGCCATGACCCCCAACACCCGCATGTTGTGGGTGGAGACCCCGACCAATCCGCTCCTGAAGGTCATCGATATTGCCGCAGTATCAGCCATCGGTAAACAGGCTGGTGCTACGGTGGTGGTGGACAACACCTTTGCTTCGCCGATTTTTCAATCCCCGTTGCAGCTGGGTGCTGACGTGGTGATGCACAGCACCACCAAATACATCGGCGGCCATTCCGATATCATCGGTGGCGCTGTCATGACCTCCAACGATGAATTGCACCAGAAGATCAAATTTGTGCAGTTTGCCGCTGGAGCCGTGCCCGGACCTATCGAATGTTTTCTTCTGCTGCGCAGTATCAAAACCCTGGCCATACGGATGGAAAAACACGAGCAGAACTCCCTGAAAGTGGCCAAGTTTCTGGCTGAACATAAAAAAGTGGATTCGGTATTTTATCCCGGACTACCCAGCCATCCCCAGCACGAGCTCGCCCGCAAACAAATGCGCGGATTTTCCGGTATGGTGAGCTTTAACCTGAAGGGCAGCTACGACGACGTGGTGACCTTTTTACAAAGGCTTAAGGTTTTTGAACTGGCGGAAAGCCTGGGTGGCGTTGAGTCGTTGGTGAATCATCCGGAAAAGATGACCCATGCCTCCGTACCGGAGCCGATGCGTCGTCAGCTGGGGATTGGCCCCAATCTGATCCGCCTGTCCTGTGGTATAGAATCAGGCGATGATCTGGTTGCGGATCTCGATCAAGCCTTGTCGCGTCCATAAACGCCACGATAGCGGCGTTGCTCGGTCGGCTGCGGTCCTCATTGACTATCATGTCAACTCCGGTCCTCGCCTTCCTCGCGCCTTGCTCTCCCGGCGTTTCTGGACGCTCAATATGTTGGACTATGGCTTTAGCTTGCTTTGAATCTCATCCAGTTGCTGGTCGCTGATACCCATTTCATTGGCAAATTGGCGAACGGCGCCGGGATTGGCCATGACGATCGTCATGACCTTCTGGAAGAAGTCGGGGGGAATGTTCAGCTCCTGAATCATTCCCATGGCAGCAAATGGATTGCTTTTGAGGGTTTTGGCAAGTTGCTCCAATTTTTCAGGGGCAAGATTCAGTGTTGCAAGCAGATCCTTTAACTCAGACATCGGGACACCTCCAAAAGCCCCCGGCGGGGATATGTTTTCCGGTTTGTTATTTTCATTAAAAAGGTTATGATGATCGCCTAAAAAAAGCACACACGTCCAGCATATTAATGACTGCATTTACGGGGGTAAACAATGAAAAAGTGGCTCTTGGCATCGACCATCCTGGCAGGTAGCGCCGCTCTGACCGGTTGTGTGACACGGGGAGAGGACTTTTCCTCAGATCTAAGCTGGATCAAACCCAATGTGACCACTCAAAAGGATATCCAGGCACTGCTGGGCACCCCGTATAAAGTTGGCAGCGCTAGCGGCACTCCCACCTGGACTTATGGTTTTTATCGCTTCAGCCTGGTGGGGGAAAGCCACACCAAAGAATTGAAATTTTACTGGAACCCGGAAAAAAAGGTGGTGGATTATTCCTTCAGCTCAAGCTTTCCCGCGGATCGCAACAAGGAACTGATGAGTCGTCCGGGACTGCCCTCTGAAAACTAAAGTAATTTACAATAAAATGAAAAGGCCGTCACAAGCGGCCTTTTTTGTTTGTGGTTATGATTTCTGCTGATGATCATATTCCTGAATCTGAGCGGAAACCCGTCTGGCCTCCTCCAAAAGGGCTGTCAGCTGATCAACGGAAATCGGCTTTTGCAGAAAGTCGAAAGCTCCCAATTTCATGGCTTTATTGCGCATATCTTCAGTGCCATGCCCCGTTAAAAACAAAACCGGAATTTTGACACCATTGGCCCGCAGTTTTTCAAAGAACGACAGTCCATTCATTCCAGGCATAGCAAGGTCGCACACGATCACATCCACTTTTTCGGTTTCGATGATCTGAAGCGCTGACGTACCGTCTTCTGCCTGCAATACCTGGAAATGTAAAATCAGAGATGCTGTATAACTTAAGACGTCACGGATTCCCGGGTCATCATCAATGATAAGAAGTTTTCCTTGGCTTGCCTTGTTCAATGTTGATTGAGGCATTTGAGAATCCTCCGGGATTTTCCTGCGGTATTGAGTTGTTACAGGCTGTTATGGACCTGCATTCCTTCCGCACAGATATCTATCGGTACACCAGGTCCAGGAATGATCAAGAATTTTAAAATAGCATTTAAGGTGCTGATATTATTTGGTATATGGGTATTTTTGTCCATTACGGATTGATGTCAGTCACAGGATCTTGATCTAAAATGTTAAGGATTCCCAAAAAAAACATGACCAGACCTGTAGGTGTTTTCAGGCATGCGGAGGGGCGATCAAGACATGCGTCAACGTTTGTTGCATTTATTAGGTGGATTTTGTCTCTATACCGCGCTGATCGGTTGGGGATGTAAAGAGCTGCCGGAACATTCCCTGGCAGCATTGAATGAACCGCATGCCACGGGATCGGTGGAGCGGGAGTCGTCGGACGGTGAGATGATCCAGGAAATCGGGGATTTCTACTACCAGGTCTTTCAAACCCCCTATATGACCAACTGGAAGGAACTCAGCAAATACAGTTCCGGTGAGGTTGAATCCACCAGGGTTCCCTATTCCGATAGTTGGTATCCGGAAAAAACCGGCGGTACCAATGCACTCTCAGCGGAAGATCAAGCGCGCTCGCCCCGCCCGCTGGGGGCCTTAAGTCGCTATGATTTGGCATTCAACAATGGCAACTCTCTTGCGGTAACCTGGGAATCACAAAACCATAACGACCAGCAAATCAGTTGGTTTGGCCACTGCAACGGGTTTTCTGTGGCGGCTTCACGGCATCAAAATCCGACCAAAAGCGTGGTTCGCCCCGAGGGATGTCAGCAGAATAATCCCAGCAGCTGTGTGACTTTTGAGCCAAAGCATATACGAGCCTTATTAGCAGAAGTCTATATGAGTGCCAAAGCGCGGTTTATTTCCGGACAGCGGTGCCGGGCGGACCAAATCACCATGAGCCCTGAAAACCGTGAGCCTCCCACGACGATGGGGGAGTGTGAGGATGTCAATCCTGGCAGCTTTCATATGGCCATGGTGAACTGGATTGCACGGCAAAAACAGGTGTTAATCTTTGATTACAACCGTGGCCAGGAGGTTTGGAATTTTCCCTTCTATCGATACTCCTACACCCTGGAAAACGGAGGTCAACGACTGACGCGAGCGCAGGCCATACAAGAGACCGGACGTGCCGGTGCGGCAGATTATGTATTTAATCCTAATGCCACGTCGTTTCTAAAAGTCCGCACTATTGTCACCTTTGCCAAAGTGCATGCGGTCCCCAAAGACACCGTGGAAGCTCCCACGGAACCGGTGACAGAAGAATACCTCTACCTGCTTGAATTGGATGACCAGGATAACGTCCTGGGTGGTGAGTGGTTGAGCGACAGCCGTCTCGCTCACCCCGATTTTGTCTGGATGCCATTTGAGCCCTTTAAACCCGATGGCAGCCGCAAGTATGGGAACCCGCATGTTAATGCCGATGAGGTTATCAAAATGTGGGCGGAGTCCGCTGGATTCGACCCCAACGACCCGTTCAATGATCCCAAAAACCCCAACCGCGTCCTGAAATCCATGCCCGCCGGCGAAGACTGGGGTCTCAAACAGGGGCTCTATCAGGTCTCTCTCGACGGAGGCACCACTGGTGCGGTTTTTCTGGGTAAAAAAATCAAAGGAAAGATCGGTGATCGTCGCCTCGACGTACGGGGTGACGTCAGTGTTGACGTCTTACTCAACGACAAGCCCTATATCACGTTGACGGGCACCGGAGAGCAACCCCTGGAATTTGAACTGGATCCTGTTCGTACCGGCATGAATTCCCTCGAATTGAAATGGAAGGGAGGATCGATCTCCGATTCCGGCAATGTGGATCTGAAATTGAGGTTTTACGCCTTTCCATGAACTTCTCCCTCGCCATCATGTTGAGCGCAGGAGCCCTGGCAGGGGCTTTTTCCCGGTTTTATTTGCAAAAGATTGGACAGGCATGGGCACCGGGTCTTCCCTGGGGCACTTTTGCAGCCAATTCTGTGGGGGCTTTCATCATGGGGCTGTGTGGACCGATAATGATCACGCAGTCACCCAACCTGCGAATCTTTCTGGTGACCGGCTTTTTGGGGTGTCTGACCACGTTATCCAGCCTCAACTTTGAGGTCATCGATCTCTTTCAGCAAAGGCGTTACCTGGCAGGTCTCCTGCATTGGGGTGGTGGGGCTTTGTTGACATTCGTCATCTGTGCTGTCGGATGGGCGCTTTCCGGCAAAATTCTTACCCGTTGAGGGCAAGTGGCGGATTGGTGGAATGAGTTGACATGGATTAGGCCATTTTGGCGCGCAACTTGTGAAATGAGTCGCGGTTCCTTAAGCTATCAGTAGATGCGTGCGAGTTCTGCGTAGATGAGTCCGCTCTCCGAATGGGGGGGACTATCGATATTTAAATTTTTGATCGAGGGGGCATTTATGTCGGACGATTCGTCACAACAAGGAAATCGCAATTTAACACGTCGGGATTTTGCGGTTGGAGGTGTAAACCTCTCATTTCTGACGCTTTTAGGCGCATTGGAGTGCAAATCTCGCGGCACCGAATCAGATCTTCAGCAGGGTCCTGTCACAGCAACCCCATCCCCTGTCCGGGTACGCAAGAACGTGTGGACCTTGTCCCCCAGCAGCCCCGATATCGTCTTATACCGGGCCGCTATTTCTGAAATGGCGGTGCTTGATCGCTCCAACCCCCTGAGCTGGGAAGGGCAAGCTTATATCCATGTCAATTCCTGCCCACACGGTAACTGGTTTTTCTTGCCATGGCATAGGGCTTATCTGCTGCACTTTGAAAATATTATTCAATACTGGGCGGAGCAGGCGGCAAAGCGTCCCTCGGCATCGGCGGAATTGAAGGCGGCGATCAGCAGCGGCGCCAAGTTCGCATTACCTTATTGGGATTGGACCAACAGCCTGGCAATGCCCAGCGTCGTTGCCAATGACCGCAATTTCAATCACGCCACATGGTCGTTTTCCAAGAAATACAATGGACGCAGCGCGGCCCCGGGATTTCGAGAAGATTTTATGGGTAGAACGGCTATAGCTTCTGTGTTGGCCACCCGGGACTTTTTTGCGTTTGCCAGCGGTCAGTCGGTTGGACAGAGGGATGGTGTTTCACACGGCACTCTGGAAGGGACTCCTCACAACAACGTTCACGTCGCGGTGGGCGGGGAAATGCAGCGGATGACATCGCCTCTGGATCCAATTTTTTGGATGCACCACTGCAATGTTGACCGCCTGTGGGCTCACTGGGCGCAGCAGCGTGGCGCCCGGTCCGTGCCACCAACCCGAGCGGCGGCGAACCAATGGCGTAACTTCACCCTTACCGGATTTTTTGATCTCAACAAACGACCTGTCACAGTGCGTGTTGCCGATACGCTGACACTTGGTAACACCCAGATGCCGTTTACGTACGACTCGCTCCCAGCCGCTCCAGCACGGAGAACCACTACCGCCCTTGGTTTAACGGACACTGCGGAATCCACAGAAACTGAGACAGGTCTAAATGAGGACGGATCCTATGAAGCACCGGTGCGGGATGCAAAGGAAGTGGTGCCGGATGCGGCTAAATTTGCACGCATGACCGATTCCAAGGGAAAAGCCTTAAACCAGGTGCGGATTCCTCTGGGATTGCGTCACGAATTTCCTATGCTGGAAAACTTCTTTAATCGCAGTGAATCGGCGTCCAACGATGGATATTTCATGAAGGTCACCAATCTG
>JAKQGS010000059.1 GCA_029556045.1 Pseudomonadota bacterium
ACTCCTGCCCTCCCCCGTGCATTTGAGCAGCCAGAGGAATCTTCGGATTCGACTTACGGATGTACAACGCGCCGATACCCTTTGGGGAATACATTTTATGGCCGCTGACGCTGACGAGGTCCGCCTGCACGTCATTCACGTCAAAGGGGATTTTTCCAGCCGCTTGCACCGCATCCACGTGAAAGAACACCCCGGCTTCGCGGGCAATGGCCCCGATATCCCGAACGGGCTGAATGGTGCCGATTTCGTTGTTGGCACCCATGATGCTGATCAAAACCGTCCGATCGGTGGATCCCTCTTGTCCGCGACGAATCGCGGCGCGAACCTGTTCGGCATTGACCCGCCCATACGCATCCACCGGCAGGACGGTCACCGCAAACCCAAATTCCTCGAGGCTCAGACAGGTGGCCAGCACCGACTTATGTTCGATGGCGGTGGTGATGATGTGTTTGCCCTTGGTGCGATTGGCCCAGGCGATGCCTTTGATGGCTAAGTTGTTGGATTCGGTGGCACCGCTGGTAAAGATGATCTCCTCGGGTGTTCCACCAATCAAGGCAGCCACCTGGGCCCGCGCTTCGCTAACCGGCTTACGCACAGCCCGGCCAAAACAATGGGCACTGCCGACGTTACCGTACATATCCATGAAATAGGGCTGCATAGCCTCAATCACACGGGGATCAACGGGGGTTGTGGCCTGATTATCGAGATAAATGGGAAGTTTCATGCAGGACTCTCGTGGTTCGAAAGGGACATAACAATTTGATTTATGATGCGAAACAATACCAATAACCGTTTCGTCCGGGAGTCGCAACCCCCTCCTTTACGGTCCCTTAATTTTAAGGGAAGGCACGGGTGGTCCCTCAAGTCCTTTTGCCTTTTTTAAATTCTTCCTGTAATTTCGGCCTATAACAGAACCCGAGAGAGGATCCCATGAGCGAAAAAACCGCCATCACCCCCACCCGCACAGACGATTATCCGGAATGGTATCAACAGGTTGTAAAGGCCGCAGACCTGGCGGAAAACTCCGCCGTGCGGGGCTGCATGGTGATCAAACCCTGGGGTTATGCCATCTGGGAAAACATCCAAGGGGTTCTGGATCGAAAGTTCAAGGAAACCGGGCACGTGAATGCTTACTTCCCCCTCTTTATTCCGCTGAGTTTTCTGGAGAAAGAAGCCGAGCATGTTGAGGGGTTTGCCAAAGAATGCGCCGTGGTGACCCATCATCGCCTCGAGCCCGGACCGAACGGTGGACTGGTGCCGGCCGCCCCATTGGAAGAACCCCTGGTGGTGCGCCCAACATCAGAAATGATCATTGGAGCCACTTATGCCAAGTGGGTGCAGTCCTATCGTGACCTGCCGATTCTGGTGAACCAATGGGCTAACGTGGTGCGTTGGGAGATGCGGACACGGATGTTTTTGCGCACCACCGAATTCCTCTGGCAGGAAGGACACACCGCCCATGCCACCGCCAAAGAAGCGGTGGAAGAAACCATGAAGATGCTGGACGTGTACGCGGACTTTGCCGAAAACTATATGGCCATGCCGGTGATCAAAGGGGAAAAAACACCGGATGAACGGTTCCCAGGCGCGGTGGACACTTATTGCATCGAAGCCATGATGCAGGATCGTAAGGCCCTGCAAGCAGGCACGTCGCACTTCCTCGGTCAAAACTTTGCCAAAGCGATGGAAATCAAATTTCAGGATGAAGCGGGCAAAGAGGCCTTTGCCTGGACCACATCCTGGGGTGTATCCACCCGCTTAGTGGGCGGCTTGATCATGTCCCACAGTGATGACAATGGACTCGTGCTGCCGCCTCGCCTGGCCCCGAAACATGTGGTCATTATACCGGTCTACCGCAATGACGCAGAGCGGACGGAAGTGCTGGCTTATTGCCAGAAGTTAAACCAGGCCCTGAACGAGGTGCCGTATTCGCACGGCAGGATCCAATCCTTTGTGGATGATCGTGATATCCGTGGCGGCGAAAAATCCTGGCAGCATATCAAAAAAGGTGTGCCGATCCGTCTTGAAATCGGACCCCGCGATATGGCGCAGGACGCTGTCTTCATGGGCCGCCGCGATATGGATCCCAAGCAGAAAAAAGCGGTGCCCCGTGCGGAGTTCATCGGCACGGTGACCTCCATCCTGGATGATATCCAGCAGGGACTTTTTGCCCGCGCCTTGGCCCACCGGCAGGAGAATACCCGTACCATTGACTCAGTTGGGGAGTTGCGGGAGTTTCTCACCCCTAAAAACGAGGATAAGCCGGAGATTCACGGGGGATTTGCCCTCTGCCATTGGGCGGAGGGTCCCGAAGCATTGGAAGTCACCAAAGATCTGAAAGCTTCCGCCCGTTGCATTCCTCTGGATGGCCCTGAGGAACCCGGCAAGTGTATTTTCTCCGGCCGACCCAGTAAAAAGCGGGTGGTCTTTGCTAAGTCGTATTAAAAAGGTCTGTTATTGAAATGAGAGGTTCTTCGCCTTCCCTTTCGCGATGCTCAAGGTCAGAATGACGGAGCTGGGAGCGAAGGACCTTCTCATAAACGAATCATTTAAAACAGGGCTTTTTCCCGCTCCATCGCCGCCAATACCGCCTTGGCCACCTTTAACTGCCCGCGCAAGGCGAGGTGAAAGCAATCCTCTGCAATATCATCCGGTCCAAAAACCAGCAGACCGGTGTCGGGTACATGATGAAACGAAAAACCGGCAAAACGGGGATCTTTTTTTCCCTGCTCCCGCAGAACCACAACGCTGTCCTGGATCTCTCGACGGTAGTCGCGGATGCGGTTGGCAATCATCTGCTGCACATCCTGTGGTTCGCGATCAAAACCCCGACCAAATACGGTGGGGCAATAGTCTGCCGGTGAGCGGGGGAACATCTGTAAAAAGTATACTTTTTCCGGCTGCTGCAGATCCCCGGCTGCCAGGGTTTCCTCCAATTTTGGCCCCAGCCCCTTCTGCAGCTCCCGGCAGGTCATGGTCCGCCCATGGGCCTTCACACTTTTGTTTTGAATGGCATCGGAAGTCACCAACTGCATCACCCCAACCGGATCCATCACCCAGACATGGGTCCCGCTGGCGCCGGGCTTGCCGTTCCTCGCAAGATAACGCAGACCCCGCTGCAGCTGCAGGCCATAATCTTCCGCTGTCGTGACAAAGTCGCCGGAGGGACCACAGACATCATTGCCAGTAAAAAAAAGAAACACATGTTCGGGCAGCTGCGCATTCTGATCCAGCAAACGATCCAACTGTCGATGAACGGCCTTCATTCTGGCCCCGTCCTCCGCGGCAATTTCTATTTGGGGGGGAGGAATCTTGAGAGAAAGACCGAGCAGATTACCCCAACTGTACTCCTCGAAATCCAGATACTGTCGAGAAAAAGCGTTGAGGGTGTGTTTGCCCACCCAATTGATACTGCCATCAAACTCGCGACGGGAGATCTCCAGTCGCGTGGGCGTCACAAGGGATTGATCGGATGACAACACTCCTTCTTGTCGCAGCGTGAGCAAATCCTCCGGCCGTGGTACCAAAGTTTTGCGGCCGGAAAAAATTTCATACAATACCTGCGAATCGAAATGGAGATCCGGATGAGCCGCACCGCCGGTTCCGAGGCTATCGCCCAAAATTGCGATGCGCCGTTCTTGCCCCGCCGCCTCTATGGGTAGAAATACCAACAAAAGCAGGAAGGCTGTCATTTTTAATAAGCTCTGAATACCCATAGAGTGTTCCCCTCGATAAACAGCGACAAGCACACCTATACAACATATTTTTTCTTTTTAAAACGGTATGTTATAAAAATTTAACCCAGGTCAAGGAAAAAAAAGTTGACCTGCCGGCCAGTTTTTTGTTCAATAGCCGAAGTTGACCTGGTGGCCAATTACGGGAATGAGCCACCACCCATCACCCTTAACATCCTGGTTTTACGTTGACTTTTACGTTCAGGCCGCTCGATCGTGCGGCTTTGCAGCAACGGCTTTCAGTGTTGGGGTTTTGGACATAACGAAAGAAAGGGGGGAATGTATGAGCAGCATGCCTAATTATGGGGTGCAAAAGCTTCGCCTGCTGGACATGGATGATTTGATCCTGCTGCAGCACCTGCTGAATGGCGGGCGTCCATCAACAGGAGCATCACTGCTGGGCCTTACCCCACCGGCAATCAGTCATCGCCTGAAGAAAATAGAAGAGGTCTTTGGCGTCAAATTGTTTGATCGCAAAGGACCGAAACTTAACCTTAATGATAACGGCAAGCTGCTCTCGGAAAGGGCCAATCGTGCCCTTGAACTGATGTGCAACTGACGTGCTCTCCCCTTATTAAACATCCGTTGAGGGTTATTCCTCAACGGCCCCTATTTTCCTCCGGATTATCTTGATATAATTAACAAAAGATCGCTTCCATCCTGTTCATAAGGGATCCCCTTCGAATGACCGGGTTCACCGCTCTGACATTGCGGGCTTTGCTGCTTTTCGCCTTTGCGACGGCGTCCCCTTACGCCTGGAGCGTGCCATCCCCCCAGGTGCCGGAACACGTTGACCTCACCTATATCTCACCCCCGGAATTTAAAAATAAAAAAGAAGAAGCCAAATTCCTCAAAACCTGGAAAGCCGCCTGTACCAGCCTGGCCCGCGGACTTACCGTGGGCAAAGGTGTATGGGGGAGCGGTGTGTTTAAGTCCCATGCCTGTATTCTCAATAAGAAGCGGGTTGCTGGTGTCGCTTCATCCACCCCTGTGGTCTGGAATTTGGAATTAAGCGAAGGTCGACGGACAGGCCTTAAGATGGAGCTTTACCATGGGGTGGGCCCCAAACGTGTTCTGGAAAGCGCTCTGGAGCTACCCGCCAATGACCGTGCGCTGATCATGCTGAAGAACCGTGATGCTGCCGATCTACTGGCCCTGAAACTCATGGATAGCCTGCCCATGAGCCGCGTTATCCCCCTGGAGAGCGGCGCACTCTCGATTAGCCACAGCGAAAAGAAAGTTCGCAAAAGCCCGCCACCGATAGCCCCCCCCGAATACCATATCTATGCTCTTTCCTTTGATGATGAAACGTCACGGTGGTTACCAACCTATGTGGGGCGGGCTAACCTCGTCAAAGCACCGAAGCCGGAAACCGAGACAAAAGGGGAAAAGGCTCCGAAAAAAAAGAAGACGCCACCCAAAGTGCCAGCCGCCTGGGTCTGGGATATAACGCTGGATGGGTCCCCTGTTCAGGAAGGCCAGGTTTACTGGGCTCAAGATTCACGGGGTCGAGGCAAGAACAGTGCAGGCATCGACGGCTCCCTTGGATTTGCCCTTGAACCCTTTGGATATTCCCGCGATTTTCTGACCGCCATGCTGTTCGACACCCTGGCGTCGGGCTATGTGGGTGTTCGGTATGGGTATCCCATCACGTTTGGGGATCCCCTGATATCCCAGTCCACCATGGTGAGCGTTTTTGCGGAAGTGCGGGGGGGACCGCTAAAAGGGTTGCGTTGGTATTGGGATATGGCCCCTGAGGTTAGTGCGATCGTGGAAAACCAGGAGCTCAAATTTGGCTGGAGCCGCCCTACCCTCGGCTGGTCATTCGGCATGAATATCAATAGTCCGATCGTCAACCGGGTGGACGTCGTTCCCAAAATCGGGGTGATGGACTTTAAATCCCGGGTGCCACTGCCATCGATCGCCCCGGATGAAACCGGGGGTACGATTGTGGGTGTTGATTTTAACCTGAAAAACGCCACCAGCTTTGGCGGTGAGATCGGGATAGAATCCGCCACCGATTGGTTCCTACTGCGCCTTTGGGGCGCCTCGGACATCGCCGGTATCGTGGATACCGGTGGCGACGGAACGGTATCCTCCATCAGGGGGGGCATCGATACCTACTGGGACTTTGTGAAAATCGGCAAGCTGTTTGAATCCAGTTTGTTGGTTTTTGCCGTCGGGGAAACCATCACTCTCTCCCAGCGCGCAGAAACGACGGAACCAGCTCCCGGCACCGATCAGATTATCAACGGTCTGTCCTATAATCTGGCATTTCTGGGGCTTGGTATTTCCTTAACGTGGTAAGGGGGCAACCTCATGAGACGGAAATCAAAAAAACACCTTGGGATACTGATGCTGACGATCGGTCTGGTGTTTCCATCCACCTGGATAGCCGCACAAACGACTCAGAACCCAGATCCACCCAAGGATAGACCCGTTCAAACGGAAGCTCCTGATCTGGATGATCCGGTCAATAAGGCAAGCGATACCTTGGATGATCTTTCGGATGAGACGGAACCCAGCTCCACCCCGGAACAGGATATTCTCTTGGACGCCGATACCTGGTTTAAAGAGTGGAACGCCAAGCCCCATTCCCTTGCAGGGCTGCTCCATAAAGTTGTTTTCATCAGGGGGTTTCATCCCCAAACCGGCGAGGCGGAGCTTTATGACTTTGCTCCTGCTCCCTTTGAAGCGCTTGGTTTTGTCATCCCCGTCAACAGCCGGGCGTTTCAACTTTACCGCAACCTCAACCAAAGACCCACTGAGGTGGTGACGCAAGAGCAAAAGTCTGGAGTGGAAAAGGACGCTGCCTCGAAAGATGCATCCAAATCATCGGCCAAATCACCCAAAGGTCAAATCGAAGGCCGGGACCTCGCAACGATCGGGGAGTTGCTGACAACCAGCGGTGCTGGGGCGGCGATCGTCGACCAGAAGTCCAAATGGGCCGTCTATCAATTGAAGGGCGGAAAACCACAAAAAGTCTTTGATTTTTCAGCACCCAAAAAACCGGAAATCAAGGACATTCACCGCGCTTTGGTCCGGTCTCTCGGATACGATGCCGTCATCCTGGACCGCAAGGGTGACCATTTTCTGGTGGCCTCCATGGCCCTCATCCCCCGCGATGGACTGCAGGCTCTGGTGCTGACGGACACTCAAGGGCTTATCCACCTGAAAAAAGCCGATAAAAAGGGAGCAGGCCTCATGGAATTGGTGACGTCATCCGGTAAGGCCCAGGGAATATTCAAGTTGATCGTGGGGGGCGGCTCTGGAAACGCCATCCCCCCTGGCACCAAAGTCATCATGGAAACCGGTAAGTCTCAAAAAAAGGGACTTTGAAAATTTTCTAGCACACGCCCTTCTATTCCCATCGACCTCCTGATATGATCCCCGACATTCCGACAGCAGCCGGAGTCAATGTGATTCCGGTAGCCGTTTAAAGCCCATGTTTTTCTGGAGTGAGGTCATTCCAAAAGACATGATATCTGGAGGTTTTTATGCCACATGGTCATTTCCTGAAATCCACCCGTACCACTGATCAAGCCACCATGATGCTGCACCGTGCCCGCGAAGACCGCGCCGGTAAGGCCCCTGCGGAGAGGAGCCTGGCTCCCATTTCGTCCTATTTTGGCGAGATGACGTTTACCCTGGGGGACATGCGGGAGCATCTGCCGCAAAAGGCGTACAAAGCCCTTTTGCAAACCCTGAACCACGGTAAACCCCTGACGGCAGAGACCGCTGAGGTTATCTCCCAGGTCATCAAGGACTGGGCCGTGCAAAAAGGCGTGACTCACTTCTGCCACTGGTTCCAGCCCATGACTGGGTTGACGGCGGAAAAACACGATGCTTTTATTTCCATCCAACATTCAGAGCACTCCGAACTCAAGGTAATGGAGCGCTTTTCCGGATCTCAATTGATCCAGGGTGAGCCAGATGCCTCCAGCTTTCCTAGCGGCGGCATTCGCTCA
>JAKQGS010000085.1 GCA_029556045.1 Pseudomonadota bacterium
GACTTGAAAACCTGTTCCGCTTCATCCACTTTACGCTCCCGCAAAAGCCGCCGCCCAAACAGGATCTTCTGGTTCAGATCGGTGGGATGACTATAGCTTCGCACCAGCCCCTCGACCATTTCCCCGAAAACTTCATAGGAAAAGGGTTTCAACAGGTAACCATCGATGCCCACCTCACTGGCCAGAATAACGTCGCTGCGCAGGTTTTCCACGGAAAGCAGCAAAAACGGGGTCTCCCGATGCTGGGCCATCGCCCGCAATTCGCGGCAGAATTGGATACCATTGGTGTCGCTGAGGCTCCACTCGACAATAAACAGCCCGACCTTGGCGGTCAGCAATTCCCGTTTGGCCTCCTTGACGGACGATACGATGCGTATATTGGGGACTTTGAGATTGGTCAGAAAGCTTTTGATGGAGTTGCGGTAGTTGATTGACGGCTCCACCACCAGGACCACACGATCCTTCAACAGGGCCTTGAAATTGATGGTGGGACGGTACATGTCTCTAGAAAAACCTTCCTCTGCTGTTCTCTCCCGCTATCGGTCGTACCAGGGAAAAACTTTAGCCCCCTTTCACGGATCCTAAAAAAAAAAGCGTTTTGCCGCACTGATCGCTTGATTTTTTATCGAAGGCTAACGTAATTTAGTGGTTATCGATTTAATTCTACGTTTGAGGAGGTCATTTAAAATGGCTGCAAAGAAAAAGACAGCGAAGAAGTCTGCCCCGAAAAAAGCTACTGCCAAGAAGGCACCCAAGAAAGCACCCAAGAAAGCAGCAACTGCCCCCAAAACCGGTGGGTCATTTGACAAAGTTGGAAAGACCCGTACCAAAGGCCAGATCCTGAATGCGATCGCCGACCGTACTGGTCTTTCCAAAAAAGACGTCGGCACCCTGCTGGACAGCATGACCGATCAGATCGCCCATGACCTGGCTAAAGGTCCCGGCACCTTCAACCTTCCCGGCCTGATGAAAATCACCGTGGTGAAGAAGCCCGCAACCAAAGCCCGTAAAGGCACCAACCCTTTCACCGGCGAAGAAATGATGTTCAAAGCCAAGCCAGCCCGCAACGTAGTTCGTATCCGCGCGCTGAAAGCTCTGAAAGACAAAGTCTAAGACCCGTTGAATCAGGAAAAAGGCCGGTCGCAAGACCGGCCTTTTTTTACCCAGTTTCCTCAAATCACCAGCGGCGATTATAATTTCCGACCAATCTCATAGTATTCACTGAGCGATTCGGGATTCGCAATTGCGCTGATATTGTTGACAGTCTTACCCAGCAATGCGGTCAACACAGCCAGCTCCAGCTTCTTACCGGAGCGGGTGTACGGGATATCCTGCACGGGGAATATCCACCGGGGCACGTGGCGAGGCGTTAAATTGGTCCTGATCCGCCCTTTGATTTCATCCTTGATAGTATCCCGCCAGGTGGAGCGATCAGCCCATTTGACAAACAGCACGATGTCCACGTCCCCATCACGGGGCAGTCCCACCGCCAATGAATCCACAACCCCTGGCATGGCTTCCACCTGCCGATAGATTTCAGCAGTGCCGATCCGCACCCCTCCGGGATTCAGCGTTGCATCGGATCGCCCATAAACCACCACCCCACCGCGGGGAGTCATTTCAATAAAGTCACCATGGCGCCAAACTTCAATGGAAGGATAATAGCTGAAATAGGCCTCGGAATACTTGCGATCGCCCGGATCGTTCCAGAATCCGATGGGCATCGATACAAAAGGTTTGGAACACACCAGTTCGGCTTTTTGCGATGTCACGGGACGCCCTTCGTCTGACCAGGCTTCCAACGCCATACCCAGCCCTGGACATTGAATCTCACCGGAATAGACCGGTAAAAGCGGGTTACCCAGCATGAAACAGGATATAATATCGGTTCCCCCGGAAATGGAGGCTAGATGAATGTCGGCCCCCACCCTATCGTAGACCCAGGCGAAATGCTCCGGCAGCAGGGGAGAACCGGTCGACAGAATGGTCTCCAGCCGGTTAATTCCCTCGGCTTTCGGCTCGACCCCCGCCGCCATGCAGCTGGCAATATATTTGGGGCTGATGCCCAGATGGGTCACCCCCAGTTCGTTGACCACCCGCCAGAGGACCCCCATATCAGGATAACCAGGGGATCCTTCAAACAATGCCAAATCCGCTTCGGTACTCAGGGTGGATACCATCCAGTTCCACATCATCCACCCACAGGTGGTGAAATAGAGCAGCCGCTGCCCCGGCTTAAGATCCGAGTGCAGCATCAATTCCTTCTTATGCTGCAGCAGGGTTCCACCCACGCTGTGGACGATGCATTTGGGTATCCCGGTGGTGCCGGAGGAAAACATGATAAAAAGAGGATGATCGAAGGGCACCGCTTCAAATGCCAACGGCAGTCGCCCGTCCTCCCCAGCGGTCAGCGCCTGCTGGCTTAGCCACGCGCTCCAGTCGGCATACCAGGGATTCGTCGGCTTATGGTCATCCTCCGGGAGGTGATCAATGGCTATCGCACCCACAAGAGTTGGCAACTGCCGCCGCACCTCTTCTATCGTCGGTAGACAGTCAAACCGTCGTCCATTGTATTGATAGGCTTTGCAGAAAAAGAGGACTTTGGGCTCCACCTGGCCAAAACGATCCACGATACCGGGGGCTCCAAAGTCTGGAGAACAGGACGCCCAAACGGCCCCGAGGGACGCGGTTGCCAGCATGGCAATGATGGATTCCGGAATATTGGCCACCACACCGCAGACGCGGTCACCACGCCCGACACCGAGTGCTTGCAATCCGTGAGCACATCGCGCCACGGCATTGTGGAGATCTCGTCCTGTCCAATACCGAACGGAGGATACCCCCTCCGCCACAGCGGTAATACGCACCCGATCGTTGGTGTCCGTCAGAAGGTTTTGCGCATAATTCAACGTCGCCCCAGGAAACCATTGCCCTCCCCTCATCTTACCGGCGGGGGGAGGAATAAAGGTTTGGCGGGGAGTATTCTGCCAGCGGATCTTCAGAAATGCCGCAGCCTCCCCCCAAAAACCTTCCAGGTCAGTGACCGACCACCGGTGCAGGTCTTGGTAATTGGCAAACTTCTGGCCGGTGCGGGATTCGGCGGCCCGCCAAAAAGCATTCATGAGTGACCGCTCCCGCTTTTGCGGACCGGGTTCCCAGAGTGGTGTCTTATTCCGAGTCGCTTCCGTCATACCAACCCCCCGTTTCCTGCGGGCAAACCACGCCCCTTGCTGCAACCGTTTGTTTCGGAAAGCAGATTTTTAGCGTTTTTTACGCATTTAATAAAGGGTAGAGAGGGGGAAACCGGCTATTTTTTCGGAACTCCTTTGTCCATTTTGCGGGCCAGATTGCGGATTTTATCCATACCCTTGAGACGACTGATGTCGGATGCATCGAGATTCGCGGTCCCCGATGTGCCAGAAACCACTTTATCCTGTGGATTTTGGGCCATGGCCCCCTTTCGATCCGATTCACCGGGAGCAGGACTTCGATTCTGTCGCCGCAGCCGGATTTCTGCCTGTATGAAATCCCTGGGCTGTACCTGCACATCCTGCACCATATCCAGACGCCAGGCCATCAGTTCCACCGGCACGTGGAAAAACCGTGCCATTTTCTCCACGGATCCTAGCTGTTGCTGCGCCCGCACCACAAAGGCCCGGGGCATCAAAAAGGCGGCGGCAAACGCATCCGCCTCCCGATCCTGTCGATCCTCCGGCGATCGTTTCCGATCATCCTCGGCGCTGGCCGTATGAATCATCCGGATGCCGGGTGAATGCATTTCCTTAAAACCGCCATCCTTCCATTCTCCGCGCATGATCATAGGCTGGATATGCAGGAAATAATGCCCGAGGAGGTGGGACAACAATAATCGTTCCTCCTCGCCCCCGATGGTCACATCCGGGTGCAGCCACGCAGACAGCTGAAACCGCCCCTTGACGTCCCTTGCTGCAATTGCCCCTCGCCCTTTCATGGAGGCCCGGGTCAGGGGAATATCGATGGCCTGAAGGTAGTCCTGCAGTTCCGGCACCACAGCGTGAATAGCCTCACCTCCAAAATACTGACGCACCAGAACCGCCAGTTGCTCTGGATCACCGGCGGCAACCGCGGCGGCAATTTTTGGAAAAATCGCAATCATGGGACCCCCTTTGGGCAAAATTCTTACGCTAGGTAAGATGATTGTACCACGACTGGAACAGGACGAATCGGACCACCCAGCTCAAAATCTGCAACAACACTTCGGACAGTGCTCCAAATTACACGATTTAACTCCCGGAAACCCCAAACCTATTCGCGATGCCTCAGATTCAAGGGGCATTCACCGAAGGGTGTGACATAGGCTTTTTACCAATTTTGGCAACTCGATTGTCGTGTGCGCCCGTTTGCCCGGAGGAATTTATGATTGGTGCTTTACCCAAATTCGCAGAGAAGAGGACCACCCAACGCAAAGCCCTGACAGGCCTTCTGCCCGGCAGAATCGCCATCGAAGGAACGTCCAAGCATCTGAGTTGTAAACCGGTGGACATCTCCCCCGAAGGATTGGGTATCGTCACTGCAACTCTCCTGGAACCGGGAACCATACTTCGCCTGATCACCCATAATCAGGTAATCCAACTGGAGGTCCGCTGGCGTCAGCCGGACTTTGGTAAGCGGGAACTTCACCGCTATGGTCTGCATCGCATCGATGAATCAGTGGATATCGAGGCGGTATTTGAACAAACCGGATGCATCCGCTAGGTCATCTGTCCTTTCAGTACCTCGTTTTTTGTGTCTCACCTTTCCAACAGCGATGCTCTCGTCGGGCATCGCTTTTGACATTCTGATCTCTCAAAAACATATTTTTAATACCTTAAAAAATCCATGCATCCATTGATAGGCATAGCTTACACGTCATCCTATCGACTTTTCAAAACTGACAAAACATCATTACAGCCGGTTCATTGAAACACGACACACGGAAAAAAAATCTAACACGTGGTCATGAAAACATTGAAAAGCAAACTACTTTTAGGTAACACTATTAGTAGTAAGAAACTTTTTCAGTTGATTACGTTAACCGTTTGTAAGGAGGCACGACCTTGGAAGGAATGGACAACGCCATGATGGCATCAGTAGCACCGAAGAAGAAGGCACCCGCGAAGAAAAAGAAGAAAGCAGCCAAGAAAAAAGCAGCTCCCAAGAAAAAAGCTGCTAAAAAAGCGGCCCCCAAGAAAAAAGCCGCCAAAAAAGCAGCCCCCAAGAAAAAAGCTGCTAAAAAAGCAGCCCCCAAGAAAAAAGCTGCCAAAAAAGCAGCCCCCAAGAAAAAAGCTGCTAAAAAAGCAACTCGCAAGAAAAAGAAATAACTTGCTGTAGTTGCGAGGAAAGCGCAGGGGTTGGTCCATGGGACCAACCCCTTTCTTCTTAGAAGTCATTTCCAGAGCTTTCGAAACAGGTATTGTTCTTCAATAATTGTTAAAAATCTCCCATTTTCAATATTGAAATCGCTGGATCATAAGGATATAAACCACCCTCCCAGGTCCGATGAGACTGAGGGAACTGTCGTTCCCCTGGCAAATTCGTCATCGGAATGCCGCGAAGGTTTAACCTATGATCGATATCCAGGGAACCAAGATTGAAAGCGCCTTTGCCATTGACGCCGTCGGTGTCACGGCGCTTCCCTATCCCGTGATTTTCACGGACGTGCCAGGTGCCGATCCGCAAGCCCAGACCGCTCGCTGGGAATTAGCCGCATCCCTGGCTCGTTCAGACCGGGGCACTCATATGTCGCGCTTTATTGCCAACCTTGACCCTTTTGTACAAGAATCCCAAAGCCCCCGCGACTTTCTGGGATTGGCGGAAAACATCCGGTTGCAACTTGGGGCGCAGACCACTTCAGTCTCGGCCCAATTTCCCTGGAATCGTCGGGTCAAAGCACCGGTAACCGGTTACCAGGGTTTTATGACCTACCCGGTGGCAGTGCAGGCAAGCACCGGCCTCCAATCGTATCTGCGCCTTAATCTGGAAATACCGGCCACCGCCCTGTGCCCCTGCTCCAAAGCAATTTCTGAGCGAGGTGCCCACAATCAGCGCACCGGCATCAACCTGGATCTGACCTTTCCCAGCACGGCGGATACCCCATCGTTTGAAAGCCTGATCACAATTGCGGAGTCATCCGCCAGTGCGCGGCTGTACCCGATTCTGAAGCGGGAGGATGAGAAGTTCATCACGGAGCAGGCTTATGATAATCCAGCTTTTGTGGAAGATTTGGTGCGGGCTGTGGCTGACAGGTTAACTCGGATTCCCACGATCCAGGCGTTTACGACCAAGGTCGTCAATCAGGAATCCATTCACCAGCACGATTGCTTTGCGCAAATCACCTGGCAACGTCCCCATTAATAGTCGTGATCAATGACTTGGTTTTGAGACCAACTGCTGACGATGAAAGGATGAGTAACTGCTGATCCGGTAGTAAGGCACGGGCTTTTGGTCATCGTCCATCACATAAAAATGACAGCCACGTCCATCGATATAGACGGACCAGCCCTCATGATTGCCGATACGACCCTGCGTCTCCTGACGGAGGCGGGCTTTTACGGTCTCGAGGGAAATGGTTGCAACACGTTTCATGGTTCACCCCACTCGGGGACCCGGCGATTGGGATCAATGACTTAAAATGAGGGGCTCCGGGTCTCTCGTTTGGGATGTTAGTCCGAAGGTCCCGACAGCCACAACCCCAAAAATTGAATTCCAAGTGGTTCTCGCACTCTAGCCAATCCCTAGAGTACTAAGGGTTTCAGCATCCTAAAACAACCATGCAACCCTGCGTTTTTCGGTGGATTTTTGGCCTTGTTGTGTTACAAACACCAAACCACTCCAATCGACCGGGGTTTATGAAAAAAGCTTGTTATTTAGTCTGGTTAAGTCTGTCAGGTGCCGTTCATCGCCTGCGCCATGATCTGGGGCGGGAGCTGGTGGTGGGGTTTTCTGGTTTGATTTTATTGGGGCTTTTTATCTATGTGTTCGGTGACTTTCTGACGATTAAAACTGCGGATCTCCCCCCGACCCTGCAATCAAACCTTTCTCAGGGCTTTGGCATTATACTACTGGGCCTCACCACTCTGATCTGTTCAAGACTGCTCCGGCAGGACCGCTCCTCCCACCAGTCCTTTTACAATGCGGCCAGCCGCTTGGGGGAGTCCCCCGGAATCCTGCGTCTCTATCGCTGTGTATGGTGGGGGATGCAGGTGGTATTTTTCTATGCCTTGGCCTGGTGGGTGTTGCGGCGATTTATACATGTGAACCCATCAACATTTTTGGTGGTATCCCAGATTTTCTTCCTGCTAACCCTGTTGGGGTCGCTGCTCATCACAGCCAATTCTCCATCCCGGGTAGATACCGGTTCAAGCGCTATCCCTAAACCTTGGCAACCACCGCAACACCCCACATCCCCACAGCGCACCTTGTTTTTATGGCGATGGTATCAGATGCTCCAACGCAACCGCCTGACGCGGCTCACCTTGGGTATGGGAATGGTCTTTAGCGCCGTGAGCGGCCTGAATGAATTGCGATCGGGACCGTTTTTTCTGACCGTTCTCGCCGCGTTGATCACCGGCCTCTTTGCCGCCATGGCCCTGGCTTTTCAGATGGAGGATGATGTGCGTGCCCTTTGGGCGGAGCGAGGCATGGGGATCTCTGATGACCAATACCAAACGGCTTATCGCCACCTGGGGTTGACCTTGGGGCTGATCTTTGGGGCGGTAACCGCGATATTTTTTAGCTTGAACAGGATTATCGGCAATATGCCGATTGATCCCATATTGGTGATCCAGGTTTTTGCGGCGGCTACCCTGGCCCCCTATATCATGCCCGGCCTGCTCTTTCAGATCGACCCGCGGCGCCCGGCCATTCAGGCCATGACCTGCGGTCTATTGACTCTTTTCCTGGGCACCGCCATTCTTGCCCATTGGCTGGCCATCGCCTTACCGCCTTTGCTGGTCTACTACACCCAAAACTATCAAAGGGGCCAATTTTACCGGGCCTCCTGAGGAATATCGACTTTGAAACCGTTTCTCGTCCTTGAAAACCTGGCGAAGACATATCCCGGCAGTTCCTACCGCCTGGGGCCGCTGACCCTTTCCCTGCAAGCGGGTGAGATCCTAGCCCTGCTGGGCAAAAACGGCGCTGGCAAATCCACGCTGTTCCAGCTCATCACCGGCAACCTCGATCCCAGCGGTGGCAGCATCGGGTTTGGTGCGGAAACACTGCGCCCCGATCGTTTTGACCTCAAGCGGCGCATGGGTTATCTGCCGCAACACCTGGAGCTTCCCCGCTGGGTCACCGGTCGGGAAATACTGTCCTATGCCATCTCTCTCTATAACCTGCCGGACCCCACACAAACACTGGAGCGCACCCTAGCCTACTGGGATTGTGTTGAGTTTCAACATAAGCCGCTAGCAGCCTGCAGCCACGGCATGCAGAAGCGGGTGGCACTGGCCCTGGCCACCGTCCATGACCCGGAGCTATTGATTCTCGACGAGCCGTTTTCCGGCCTGGATCTTTTTCACATCAAAGCCCTGACAGATATTCTCGAAACCCGTCGTAACACCGGCCGCACCTCGATCCTCTCCACCCATGTCAGCCATTATGCGGCCACCCTATGCCACAGGGCCCTGGTGCTGGAAAACGG
>JAKQGS010000115.1 GCA_029556045.1 Pseudomonadota bacterium
GGGGGCGGTCACATCCACCGTGGTTTTGCCCCAGTTGGAAAAGCTGGCAATCGCATCATTGTGGTCGTTAGCGGCTACAGAAATGATGTTATCAATATCGTAATTGGCCGGATAAGAGGCGCTTGCATCATTGTCGGAACCATCGTTACCGGCCGCAGCGACAAAGAGGATACCACGATCATTGGCCTCACGGATGGCGTCCTGAATCCCCTGCGACGCAGCGCCACCGCCCCAACTGTTGCTGGAAAGGCGAACACCCATGTCGGTGGTGTATTCAATCGCTGCAATGATGGCTGCTTCATTGGTGCTACCGGCATCGGAAAAAATCTTGGCACACATGATACTCGTATACCAGTTGACCCCCACCACGCCCACGCCATTGCCTCCGACCGCGCCGATGGTGCCAGACACGTGGGTGCCGTGGCCATGGCCGTCCATGGGGTCGTTGTCATTATTGATAAAGTCATAGCCATGCACGTCATCCACATAACCGTTGCCGTCATCGTCGACGCCGTTGGTGGCCTTGTCACGGCCGAGGCTGTCAGTGCCAGTTTCGCCGGGGTTGGTCCATATATTGTCTTTGAGGTCGGGGTGATTGTAATCGCAGCCGGTGTCGATCACCGCCAGGCGGATATCGCGGGAGCCTTTGGAAATGGCCCAGGCTTCCGGTGCATCGATATCGGCATCCATCTTGCCGCCGGTCTGACCTTCATTATGCAAACCATAGAGTTTGCTATAGCTGGCATCATTCGGGGTATCCATCAGCTGATAGATGTAGTTGGGTTCCACATACACCACTCCCGGCATACGGGCGATGGTATCGGCTTTTTCCCGAAGTTCAGCATCCGACATGGGGGCATCCGCCAGGGATTGAAAGCGGATATGCTGGGCGCCATTCCGGAAGGCTTTGATCGATTTCATGCCGATCATCCCCAGGGTGTGGGCCATGAATGACTCATGGGCATCCGGGGCAAACTTCACAATCAGTTCACCTGGTACGTGCGGCCAGGAAAAAGCATCCTGCTTGGCATACGCACGACCACCCAACAGGCATAAACAGGCCGCCAAAACGACCCCGCGCCGACGCATACCCTTCATGGATACCCCCTTCCGGAAATAGATTCGATTGTTTGGAAAATTCCAAAATTGAGAAATACTGGTTCGTGAGATTATTATAAGGGAGAGCTGGTACAACTGTCTAGCTGGCCAATTTTGCCGGGCGTTTCTCTTTTTTGAATTTTAGGTGGGTTTAAGCTCTTCTCTTTGGCATTTCATGCCAATGAATCTGCTGCAGCATGTATCTATTGAGGCAGCTCATGTAACGCCGCTCTTTGCTTTGGTCGAAAAGAAACTATTCTAGCGTATTGCTGTCATATCAAGCTGGTTATGCGTCCGGATGAAGGATGGGGAGCGACCCATGCAACTGGGTCGCCCATGCCACTTTGAACTTCAGGGCAATTACACGGAAAACTATCTTGCTATTCCTACCGCAGAGACCTCCGTCTGATCGGCTTGGGACTCGGCATCCATGATCACGTCCCAGGTATCGCGCGCGTCAAGAAAGAGTACGCAGTCTTCTCCTTCCGCGCATTTGGTGGTGTGCATCTGTTTTTCTGTAAAAGAAAAATAGGACCCCGCCGGCAGCCTGTATTCAACACCATCGACATTGAATATCATGGTGCCAGCCAGAACCGAGACAAAATGATCCGCCGTGTGGTGATGGAGAGGTGCCATAAAGCCCGCCTGCATCTTCATATAGGAATGGTGAGGACCTGCTGCGGCATCACCCTCGACCGTCGCCGTGGTGATGCCCACAAATCCTGGCACCTCATTAAACTGAATGCGATCCGTGTCCATAAGTACTGCTCGCGCCAACAGCGGTGACGCAAGAATAAAGGCGGCAACACCAAGAACCAACGTATGACGACCAAATTTCATAAGCCCTCCTTTTTCGGCTGGCGAACCCGCTCCACGGCGGACCGTCAAACCAAAGAACATCAATGAGAGTTCGCAAGAACCACATGTTCTTGCATCATGAAAATGGCGCCATCTGGCCGCAGTATGTACCACCTTTTCTGGTGTGATCGTATATTTTTGTCGTTAGAAACTCAGTTTCTGTTCTGTGAGTTCTGTGAATCCCATCACCTGGTATCCAGCCAGAAACGTCATCCCGTGGGGTCGGGCTCAAACCCGTCCCTTCAACATGCCATGCCAATACATCTGCGGCAGCAGGTACTTTTTGAGCCAGTACATGCTGCGTCGCTCTTTGCCCTGGTCGAATGGAAATGTTTCGACGGGTTTGCTGTCATAATCAAACTCAGCCAGCACCAAACGTCCATAACCAGTCACTAGCGGACAGGATGTGTAACCATCATACTTGGCGGTGGATGATTGTCCCTGCATTGCGGCCAGTAGGTGACTCACCAGCACGGGAGCCTGTTTGCGAATGGCCGCCCCGGTTTTACCGGTGGGCAGACTGCTGGCATCCCCGAGGCTGAAAACATTCGGAAACCGCACGTGACGGGTGGTGCCTTTATCGACGTCCACCCACCCTGCAGCATCCGCCAGCGGGCTGTTCGCCACAAATCGCGGGCTGCGCATGGGCGGGGTGACGTGCAGAAAGTTGTATGGAATCTCCACTTGTTCTTCAGTGCCCGCCTTTTGAAAGGTGGCCACCTGACGCTCCCCATCAATTTTGACAAGATTGTGCTGAAAGCGGGTTTCGATACCACGGTCTTTAATGATCTGACTCAGAACCGCGGCATATTTCGGCACCCCAAAAATTCCGGGACTGGCAGAAGCAAACATCACCTTCGACTTGTCGCGCAATCCATGCAGACGCAGGTAGTGTTCAAACAGGTACATAATTTTCTGGGGTGCTCCACCGCACTTGATGGGGGTATTGGGAAAGGTGAATATAGCGGTGCCTCCTTTAAACTCCTGGAAAAAACGCCAGGTATCCAGCACATGCTTGGATGAGTAATTGGAGCACACCCCTTTTTTGCCCAATGCGGTCGTCAGGCCTTCCACACCGTCCCAATGGCATTCCAGCCCCGGAGCCACCACCAGATAATCATAGGCCATGGTTTTTCCACCGACAGTGGTCAATTCATTATGGGTGGGATTAAATGTGGCCACGGAGTCCTTGACCCACGTGGCCCCATGGGGGATCAGATCCGCTGTGGCTCTCGATGCTTCCGCCAGCGTGCTCACGCCACCGCCGATCAGAGTAAAGAGAGGCTGGTAATAATGAACTTCAGAGGGTTCAATAATCGTTATCTCCAAAGCTGGTGCCGCATGCCGCAAACGCGCTGCCACTGTGATGCCGCCGGCCCCACCACCCACGATCAATACCTTTTGTTTCCCTGGGGTTCCCATTTTTTACCTGCCGTTTATTGCTTGATTTAATTCCGTTTTTGCCGGATTGTTGCCACTATGAAAGAGTCTTATTGCGATTCTATCCTATCGGTATGAGGTTTGTCATGGAACTAAATATACAAGAGCAGGTGGTGATGCCACTCATCGGGGGGGGGCTGATTGGATTGGCGGCTGCCATCGTGCTGCTATTTCTCGGGCGCATTCTGGGGGCCAGTGGTGTGGTGGGAGGTATTTTAAAAATGGACTTTAAAGATATGAGCTGGCGCGTGTCCATCCTTTCGGGCCTGCTCATAGGCGGTTTGGCCATGAAGTCTTTTGAACTTCCAGTGTTTCAGGATGCCATGCCCCGCCCCAATTGGGCCTTGGTGATCGCTGGTTTTTTGGTGGGATACGGATCCCGATTGGGTTCTGGCTGCACCAGTGGCCATGGGGTTTGTGGCATCAGCCGCTTTTCCATCCGCTCCATCGTGGCCACCTTGATGTTTATCACGACCGGCGTTGTCACGGTGACCCTTTACCGCATTCTGGCAGGAGGTTAAGTCATGAGATCAACCTGGATCGGCATTCTGGCGGGATTTATTTTTGCGATCGGACTGGGGCTGGCAGGCATGACCAAACCCAGCAAAGTAATCGCCTTTTTGGACATCTTTGGGGCCTGGGATCCCAGCCTGATGTTTGTGATGGTGGGGGCTATCGTTGTTTATTCCACATCCTACCATCTGATCATTCGTCGCAAAGCGCCACTGTTTGCAGCCAAATTTGACCTGCCTGTCAAAAAGCATATCGACAAACCCCTACTCATCGGCTCAGCCATGTTTGGCATTGGGTGGGGGCTGGGAGGCATGTGTCCGGCGCCGGCGTTGACAGCTATGATGAGCGGTCATTCCAGCGTGGTGCTGTTTGTGTTGGCTATGCTGACGGGCATGTACGCGTTTCAATCCATGGGGCCCAAAGTTTAAAGCCAAGGTTACAGAAGAAGTCTTGGGGGAGAGGCCAATATGCTTCTCCCAATCAACCAATCTCGGAGACCCGGGAAAGTTAATGCAATAGAACAGGAAATGTTTTGCGAATACGCCTCACTTCTGATGGGGTGATGCCTGACACTCGACTCAGGGAAGACCACTTCCGAATGGAAGTTTGCACGGCTTCAATGATGTCTCTGGCTTCCGATATCTCAAAGCTGTTGGCAATGGTCTCCAAATCGCCGCGGCTGATGCCTCCGAATTTGCCATTGATTGACATTTGATGCTGATGCGTCCACTTCCCGTCCGGATTATAGGCAAAGGTAATGTCATAGGCCGGCGCCAACTCCCATAATCCACCCTCTTTCAGAAGAAATGCGATATTTTTAGCGTGATCGTCGCAGTTATTCGCCAATATGTTAAATACCATTCGGCGAAACAACTCTACAAACGCCGGATGTTCAAGATGAAGCATTTGCGCTGTAACAAACAGCTTTTCGTAGCTATTGATGCCCGTATCTTTGAAATTGACGTGATTCATGGCGCAAAGGGTTTGGACGTGATATTTAATATTGTTTTTGCCTCGATCAAATCGCTTCGTCATAAAATGAGCACGGCCATTTTCATTCAGTAAACGACTATCCGAGATGTCAATCCCCGCATCTCTTGCCATCTGATAGTAAACAAATTCTATCCGCCCAAAATCCTGCGAGGCAGCAAGATGCTGATCGAGATTGAGTCCGTCAAATTTCAGAATCCATTGTTCAAAATTTCTGGGAGTTTTAACCTGACCAGAACGGACTTCACACGTCTTTTTGTTGAGTGCAATTAGGGTTTTAGCTCGCGATCCGCCAGCCAAATGACCAATTGCGATCAGATTCGAGAGGGTCTTATATATCTGATTATCGTTGGAAAATGTTCCGAGGATAGCACCTCTTAAATTCAAACTGTATTTTCCAAAATTCAATATGGAAGGCCGGGCGGATAGCAAATCGCTTCGATTCTTAAACTCCAAAGCTCCCAATGATTTAGAGCCAGCGTGAACCAATCGATCCAGTGGTGAAATGTCGCCTATGGTGATGTCGAAGTCGTTTAAGAACTCTATCAGAGCGCTGTCATCAAGGTTTTCGGAGAGAGAGTCCGCAATCATGGCAGGGAGACGAAAGAAAGTCGACTCCGGAAGATTGGTGAAAACGAAGGATTTATCTGACGTATCGATCGGCATTGATATCGGAGATAAGCTTATGTGCCTTTTTAAAAAACTATCGGAGTAAGTAAAGGAAAAAAAGTTCAAAATTGGATCAAGAATAATTTGGCCGGCAATTCTACCCCAAATATAGACATCGACGATCTTAACTTTATGATAGGGGGCCATTCCTCTTTGTTTGTCCATAATCAATTTCCTCGCTTCAGAAATTAACTTAGGAGGACCTTGGTAGGGAGCATAACACCTAAATGACATAAGTCGATGGGTGATACACTCTTATAAAGCAAAGTAATTAAGTGAACTGGATAATTTCGTTGTCAATTGTTGGGTTAATTTCGAGGGAAATATATATAACTGTCAATTTCGCAGAATCTGTGTGCGGGCTCCGCTTATGTTGGAGTGCCAATTTCATTCAAAAAAACGCCCCGCATATATGTTTCAACCCATTGTTTTAATAGCAAAATAATTGACTTTTCGCCACTACTTCATTTTTCCTCTGTTCTTACCGAAGGAGGATTAAGATGCGAGGAAAATGATGGCTTTGCGGCAAATCGTAAAAAATCGTTACATGCTGGGCATTCTGGTCGGAGTTTTGACTGGATGCAACCAGAGTGTTCTTCCAATGGATAAGGCTGAAATAGCCAACCAGAGAAATCAACGGGGAATCAACAATGAGATCATCATAACGACTGCACCTGATAGCAATGGACGGGAGTCGGCATCGTACGACCCCGGTGCCGCCGATAATCACGTCATCCAAACAAATTCACCATCATTGGGAGGAGCCACCGTCACCATGGTGCCGGGAGCCTTGGAGGTTCCTGCTCAAATCATTATCGAGGAAGGGTCTCCCCTCCATGAATCGGTTTTGAGTGAACTGGCTATTAGTGACGTAACGCAGGTTTCGCAAGCGGCTCAGGGTATAATTGTTCGATCCGACCAGGATGTCATGCTGCAGAAGCCCATGGTCCTGGAAATCCCCATGCCAGCGACCGGGTTTTGGGCGAACCTGCTTCAGGAAGATCCCTATCAGAATGTCGTTATCCTTTACCGCATTCAGGATCAGGCATCCCCCACGGGCCTCGTGAGCGGCCTGATGCCCCGCAGCCAGTTCGAAGTGGGAGACAATCTGGCTCGTTTTCAGGCTCCTGGGTTTGGTGAATACCAGGCAGTCAATCTGGTACAACCCGTGACATCCGCAAAAGAGGTGGTTACCACGGAGCCGGTTGTCACGATACGGAATGAACCAGTCTTGACATCGACCAAAACAGATGAGATAGATACTGACGGGGACGACGGCGAAGTATTGGATCCCGATCCTGTGCCAGAGACCAGTGATCCGGTTGACAGCACGCCACCGGAAGTGACCTCCTTTGTGTTGGCCAACGGCGCGTCCGATGGTTATATTAATGCCACCGAATATCTGTCACCCCTACCGCTGGTGAATCTCATACCCAACGAGACGGTGACCGATCAATTTAGCGCGGTTTTACCAAATACCAGTTTAATCTGTGACGACTCCCGGGCCTACCCCAATGCGGACATTCCGATGATTGCCGACATCCCTGGGAACGACGGGGCATTTGCGGTTTGCGTTAAATTAACTGATGCGGGTGGTAATGTGAGTTACACCAAATCTCCCGCTGTGGTTCGCGATATAACGGCCCCTGTATTCATATCTTTGTCCCCGGCGAACGAAGCGGCTGACAGTTGGATCAGCGCCACCGAAGCCTCGTCGTCCCTTGCGTTTGTCAGTTTAAATGCAAGCGGTTATACCACGGTTCTCTACACCGCAATCACCGATGAAACAACGCCAGTCACCTGCGATAGCAGTCGGACCTATGGGAATGCGTCGCCCCCCCCCATCCAGTCTATCGCGGAACCCAACGGGACCTTTTCCCTCTGTGCACAGCTTACAGACGATGCGGGGAATCGCACTTTTGGGAAGTCCTCGTTGGTCACAAAGGATTCGATTCCTCCAATCTTTACCTCATTAAGCGGGGCCAATGAAGCCGTTGATGGATTAGTCACCAGCGCGGAAGTTGCATCTCTTTCGCCGCTGGTTGCCTTAAACGCTACCGGGTACGATAACGTCAGTTACACATCAGTTCTTTCCGATGCCTCCTTAACATGTGACGCAGGGAGAACCTACGGCCAAACGATCCCAACCATTGCCTCCCTGCCAGCCAGCGATGGAGCCTATGCCGTTTGTGTGAAGCTGATGGATACGTCTGGCAACAAGACTTACGGCAAATCTCAGCAGATCGTTCGCGACGTATCTCCCCCCGCGGGAGTGAGTATCAGTGGGGCTCCGTCAGGCACCAATAATGCAGTCTCCCTGAACATTGCCATCAGCGGGGTTGATGTCACTCAATATAAGTTTAAGGTCGGTGTGGCGGCCTCCTTGGACTGCGCAATGGCCACCGGCTATGGCCCTGCGACATCTGCCACAACAAATATCGCTGAAAATATTGGGGTCCTTCCCGATGGCAGTCTCAGACTTTGCGTCATCGGTGGTGACGTCCATGGCAATTTCACCAATCCCGCGAATGCCACCGTCGCGACTTGGGTGAAGGACACAACACCCCCCGTGACCGCAGAGAGCATTGCAGCGACTCCTAGTAACAGTGAAGTTTCAGTATCCTGGACTTCCACCGCAGCTGATGCTGCTGGATTCGTCCTTCTCCGTAACTCCACTTGCAGTGCCAGCCTCACCCAGGGAGTGGTCTATACGGCAGGCGCCACCGTTGGCAGTGGAACAATTTTATATGTCGGATCTAGCTTATCTCACAAGGATGCGACAGCGATCAATGGTTCCTCATATGGTTACCAAGTCTTTACGTTTGATGGCCTGTATAATTATGACGTTGGCGCTTGCGCGACCACTTCCCTCGCGAACAACCAGATTCCCATCAACAAATTTCCCCACAACCACGCGCTTCTCAAATCCCAGACCCCAACATTTGTGGCTCGAAATACCAGTAATACAGGCGGACTATTCAAATACCACTGGGAAACGACTCTGGATGGTTTCGTCAATGTGACCAGTCAGTACTTAAGTAACGTGGCCAGTGCATCAGACGCCAGCCTTCTGTCGATGCAGAGTTTGACCAATTTGACCCAGTACCAATGGCGGGTACGGTCGTCGTTCAATAATGGATCGACTTGGAGTGGGTATGCGTCGCCACGGTACATTCGCGTCAATACGTCCGCGCCCCAGGATATCTGGCAGGTGGATACCGCGGATGCACTCACCGCCTTTTTCCCGTCCCAATCCAACATGGCTGTGGAGACAACAAATACCGGGGAAGTTTCCTTAGCAAGTATGGCGTTATCCGGTTCCATGACTTCTGATGCGATTTCTCTGAGCGATCTGGGCTGGGAGCGCTGGGGTATGCTGGTGCCTGATATCGATTTCACGCAATTTACCGGCAATTCAATGGATTTTAATCTGGAGTATAACAGCGGAGGAACTTGGACCGTGGTGCCTCCAGCACTCTATACCGTGTCCAGCGGCTCCATTACACATTGGGCCAATCTCATGCTGAATAACCTTGATCCATCCATCTATAAGACCATTCGGATGGTGGTGACTTCGACGAGGGCATCGTCTATGGAAACACCCCCCATGCTGCGGGCCATCAGCTTAACGCCGGCTGTTGCCAAAACCACTCTCACCAACGGTGGCTTTGAGTCGGCAATTGGCAACGAATGGATCGTGAGCCGCAATTATGCAACCGGAATTTTTCCGACTGTGAACTTAAAGACCAATGACGGCACCGCCCGGACCGGCACTTATTACGCCAAAATTGCCAATGTGACGGGTTCGATTGGTCATACCCGTGAGGCTTACGCATCACAAACTCTCGTAATCCCCGCTGACGCTGCACAGCTGACATTTTACTATAAACGCAGCACGGGTAATTGGGGGCCTGTCATCCGATTCTATATCAACAATACGGTGGTGTTTGAGATTTTGGCGAATGGCACCGCCGCCAGCACCACCACCTGGACCGCTCAAACGATCAACGTCGCCTCATATGCGGGGCAAACGGTGACATTTTCCTTTGGCATCCTGGACGCAGCAGAAGGCGCCGGTAACACCGACCATGCGGGCTGGTTGGCAGTGGATGACATTACCATATCACCTTAATTAAAATGTTCATAGTTGCTAACCCGATTACCAAGGGATGCGTCTACATCAATCGACTTGTTTTAAAGGAGATCAAGTCCGTGACAAAACGATTCCAGACATAAGGGCTTCTTTTGTAATGCATGCGTCACAATTCGGTGCGAGCTCCAATCATAGGGCCCTAAAACTCAAATCCACGGTGACGGGACAGTGATCGGATCCCATAACGTTTGGCAGGATATTCGCCTTTTTCAGAGCCGGCACCAGGCCCTGGGAAAGGCAGACATAATCAATACGCCACCCGATATTCCGCTCCCGTGCTCCGGATCGATACGTCCACCAGGAGTAGTGACCACCCTCCTTGCACAAGTGCCGAAAGCTGTCCACAAATCCCGCTTTGAGGATGTGATCGAAACCGGCTCGCTCCTCGGGAGTGAAGCCGGCATTTTTCTGATTGGACTTAGGGTTGGCCAGGTCGATCTCCTGATGTGCCACATTGAGATCGCCGCAGAACACCACCGGCTTGGATTTCTCCAAATGCTTGATGTGGGATAAAAAGGCTTTGTCCCACTTCATGCGAAAATCAAGCCGCGTCAGCTCCCGCTGGGCGTTGGGGGTGTAAACATTAACCAGATAAAAATGAGGGAACTCCAGTTTCAAAATCCGGCCCTCCGTTTCACCCTCCGTCAGCGGGAAGTCGCGGGTCACCGCCAGAGGTTTGGTTTTGGTAAACACCGCCACGCCGGAGTAACCCTTTTTGTCCGCGGAGTTCCAGTATTTGTGATAGTCCTCCAGGTCCAGGTTGACCTGTTCTGGCAGAGCCTTGATTTCCTGCAGGCAAAGAATATCGGGGTCGACCTCGTGCACGAAATCCAAGAACCCCTTGCCTAACACAGCTCGCAAGCCGTTAACGTTCCAGGAAACCAACTTCATGGTTTGCTTCACTGGGGAAGACCCATCTGCTGCAGCATCGCCATGAATTTGTCCCGCGCGGCGGTGATGCCGTCCATTTTGGGACCACCAGCCTGGGCCATATCCGGTTTGCCACCGCCACGTCCTTCGATGGTGTCCTGAATGGCGGCGATCAGTTCATTGGCTTTTACCTGCGTTGGCGCTTTTTTACCCACAGCTGCCAGCAAAAAGGCTTTTCCTGCCGCTTCATCCCTGGCTCCCAGGAGAACAACCGCTTCCGGTCGTTTAGCGGTCAGGCGTTCCGCCAGATCCCGCATCTCCTTAACCCCTTGTCCGGGGTTGGTCAGCACATGGGCTACCACGGGGGTGGCCCCCACCGGCACCGCTTTGGCCAGCACATCATCCACCACCGAGCCGAGGCTGTCGGAGGCGATTTTTTCCAGCTGTTTTTTCAAATCTTTTTCGAGGACCTGTAGTTTTTCGATCTTCGTGAGGATCTCCGCCCCACTGCTGGCCTTCATCTTGTCTTTCAGCAGACGCATTTCCTCATCCCGCTCCCGCAGGTATTGAAAGGCCTTGCTGGAGGTCAGGGCGATGATGCGTCGTACACCGGCGGCGATGGAGGTCTCCGTCGTGATCTTAAAGAGATTGATCTCGGCGGTATTGTCCACATGACATCCACCGCATAACTCGGTGGAGTAATCACCCACCTGCACCACCCGCACCACGTCCCCGTATTTTTCGCCAAAAAATGCGATGGCACCGGCTTTTACCGCTTCGTCTTTGCCCATCTCCTGCTTATTAACAGCCGCCGCGGCCCAAATGCGTTCATTGATCATGTCTTCAATCTGCAGAAGCTGTTCCCGCGATACTGCTTCAAAATGCGAGAAGTCAAACCGCAGCATCTCGGGGGTTACCAGTGACCCCGCCTGTTTCACATGATCACCCAGCACCTTACGCAAGGCCCAGTGCAGCATATGGGTGGCCGTGTGGTTACGGGCCGTCAGTTGCCGTACTTCCGTGCGAACATCCTGTTGGTAGTTCGCTCCAACCCGCATGCTGCCGCGCCGCGGCTTGATCCGAGCCACTATCAGATCGGGAACGGGTTTTTGCACATCCACCACGTCTCCGGCAAAATCATCGCCGGATACAATTCCCACATCCCCCACCTGTCCGCCACCTTCCCCATAAAACGGGGTGACATCGAACACCGCTTCGAGGAAGGTATGCTCGTCAATCTTCGCGGGGGTGGTGAACAGATCAACCTCTCGCTTTTCATTGGCGTTGACCTGAACCAAAGCGACACAACGGCCGCTTCCTTGCAGGCGATCAAATCCCACAAATTTGGGGAATCCCGAAGCGTCCCGCAAGCGTTCGGCAATTTGGTGGTAGACCGACTGCACCGCCTGCTCGCCGGATCCCTTCCAGTTTTGCCGCGAGCGACTTTTCTGCTCTTCCATCGCCCGCTCAAACCCCGGTTCGTCGACGGTTAATTTGTTTTCGGCGCAGATGATGCGGGTCAGGTCGATGGGAAAGCCAAAGGTATCGTAAAGTTTAAAGGCCACCTCACCGGATAGTTGCCCAATGGAGCGCGCCTGCACCATCTCGTCATCCAAAAGTGCCAGACCCTTTTCCAGCGTGCGGAAAAACTGCTCCTCCTCAGCGGTGACGGCCTTTTCCATAAAGGTGATCTTGTCCTTCAACTCCGGATAGGCTTCCCCCATTTCCTCCACCACATAACGGCAGACTTTATGGAGGAACGGCCCACCAAAACCCAGGTTACGACCGTAGCGGATGGCGCGCCGCATGATGCGCCGCAGCACGTAACCACGGCCCTCATTGGAGGGCATCACCCCGTCCGCAATCAAAAAAGCGGTGGCGCGGGCATGGTCCGCAATCACCCGAAAGGGAAACATATCGGGGGTGCCGACGGTATAGGGTTTACCCACCAGTTTGGCGGTCTTTTCAATAATGGTGCGAAACACATCGGTTTCGTAGTTGGAATCCACCTTCTGCAGGATGGAAGCCAAACGCTCCAACCCCGCCCCTGTATCAACGGAAGGACGCGGCAGCGGCGTCATGGAACCATCCTTGTGGCGTTCGTACTGCATGAACACCAGGTTCCAGAATTCCATATAGCGATCGCAATCACAGCCCATCGTGCAGGACGGTTGCTTGCATCCGTACTGGGGACCGCGGTCCACGAAGAGTTCACTGCAGGGACCACAGGGACCGGTATCCCCCATCGACCAAAAATTGTCTTTTTCTCCAAAGCGGTAGATGCGCTCCTTGGCCACACCCACTTCTTTTTCCCAGATAACAAATGCCTCATCATCGTCTTTGTAGACCGTGACATAGAGATCCTGCAGCGGTAGCTTGAGTTCTTTGGTAACAAAGTCCCAGGCCATCTTGATGGCGTCCCGCTTGAAGTAATCCCCAAAGGAAAAGTTCCCCAGCATCTCAAAAAAGGTGTGATGCCGGGCCGTGAACCCGACGTTTTCAAGGTCATTATGCTTACCACCCGCCCGTAGGCATTTTTGCACGGTCACAGCCCGACTATAAGGACGTTTTTCCTGCCCGGTAAACACATCCTTGAATTGCACCATGCCAGCATTGGTGAACAGCAGGGTGGGATCGTTGTGGGGCACCAGCGAGGAGCTCTCCACGACCTTGTGACCATGTTGCTCAAAAAATTTTAGAAAACGGGAGCGGATCTCAGCGACTTTCATGTGGCCTCTCGGGTCTAGGAAGTTCCGTTCAATAATAGTAAGAATTTAGATAACATAGGCTTCTGGAAATGGAAAGTCGTGGCTCGGGGATCTCCCGGCTGGCAATGGGCCCGTTTCGGACGGGACAGGCCACCCCAAAGCCTGCACAATAAGTGTGCAAACCAGCGTTTTTAACACGATTTATGCAATCTTTACATGACAGATTCCGCCGAAAAGTTTACCTATCTCAAGCCGTATTTCCTTTGCCGACAGCAGACTCCTAAGGGGTTTGACCGAGTGGTGCGGAGCACGGCGAAAAACGAATGATTCGTATCGATGCAATGAGGAGAAAAGGTATGAGTATGAAGAAAGTCATGATGGTTGGCGCCGGCGTTCTGGCAGCCCAGTCATCCCTGGCGGCCGATGCCGTCAACTGGTCCTTCAAGGGCAAAGAAGCTTCACTGGGTGCCGAGTACCGTTTTGAGCATGTGTACGACGATCACAAAGCGGAAGACGTCAATGTCGATAACGCTGGCACGATCGTGAAAAACGAAGGCAAAGCCACCAGCGAATTCACCATGCCCAATGCCCGCTTGCGGTTTAAGGGTAAAATGAGCGATCGTGCATCATTTTATTTCCGCCTGAACCTTCCCGGTGGCAAAGTGGTAGATGGCAAAGCACCTGACCTGGTGAATTATGCTTACGTTGATTATAAACTGACCGACATGATCTCCATGACGTTTGGTAAAGATAAGGTCATTCAAGGGGGCGGCTGGGAATACTATGCATCTTCCTATGACATGATCATCAAGGGAGATTACCTCGGCAACAACCTCCCATACTCCTCCGAGTATGACAAAGCGATCTCCGTGAACTTTGACCTTGGAGATGCCGGCCGGGTTCGTTATCAAGTCACTAACGATTACGGAAGCGTCTGGACCGAAGGGGCCCAACCAGCTCACGGCCTCGAATACCGCGGCAAATTCGCCGGTGTTGAGCCGATCTTCCAATATGCGTCCTACGACATGAATCACTCCAACGTCATCACCGTTGGTGTGAAACAGGACACCGAGATGTACAAAGTAGCATTTGACGTCGTTATGGAAAGCCGTGCGAAAAAAGACGCCGCTGATAAAGAAGTCAAAGATTCTCTTTCCAGCTATACCCTGGCCTTTAACTACCTGATGGGTGAAACCGAGCCATTCGTGAAGTTCTCCGTCTTTGATAACAAACAAGACGGCACCGATTCGAAAGGCAACGACTTCTATGATGAAGATAATAGCGAAGTTAAACCGACATGGAAAGACAACGGCACCCACTGGGTGGTCGGCTCATTCTTTATGAAAGACGGCGAAATGGTGAAACCATTCCTGGCGTACTCCTCCCATAGCGGCAAGGTTTATGATCCCGTCAACACTGGCAGCAAAACCGCCACAGTCACCAACAGCAAGGTGCACTTTGGTATCGCTGGTACGTTCTAAGCGATCAGTTTAGTGCCAACAAGAAGAGCCCCTGGATCAACACTGTCCAGGGGTTTTTTATTTAATGTCACGGTAGCGGCTTTCCAGGACGTAAGGCGTCACATCTTTGAGGCGATCGTAGGTCTGGTGCCCATCCGCAATGAGCAGCACATCGATCCCCATGGCCTGCGCCACCTCCCAGTCGTGGTCTGTATCTCCCACCATAATGACTTCGTGGGGAGGGCAGGCTAACCGCTGAATCAACTGTTTTCCACGCTCCACTTTGCTGACCGCATGATGATCCTGCAGCCCGTAAATATGCGTGAAAAAATCACGGATACCAAAATGATCCAACAGGCGGAGGACGTCGGATTCATGGGCCGCCGTCAATATCGATGATTGGATCCCCTCCCGCCGCAGGTCTGCCAGCAGCTCCGGCACCCCCTGAAAGATCTCACAGGCTTCAACCCCTTGGTTGTAGCGGGCCATAAACGCGTGGGTCACCTTTTGAAAATTGTCCGGCCCTGATCCCAGCCCAATCGCTTCGTAATACCGGGCCACGGGGAAACCAAATACCTCTCGATATCCTTGCGTGGAGATGGGATGCAGGCCCCGTTCGCTCATGATGGCGGCCACCACCTGGCTGCACAGATCCACGTCGTCCAATAGGGTGCCGTTCCAATCCCATAATACATGCCGGTACTTTATCAGGTTGCGTTTAACCAACTCCAAGGTCCGTCCTCCCGTTATTTTTCCCATGGTCCCAAGGCAGCCTCCCGAAGTCAAGTTTTGCGTACGCCGGGGATTGTCCGAATGGCACAACTGCATTAATCTAGTAGATTGGCTAACATGGAGAAGGCAGCAATGAACCATAGGGACTCCCTTCGTCGTAAGACGGTGGTCATCGCCGATGACAATGTGATCGTGCGTCACTGTTGGAAGCAGGCTCTTCATGACTGGAAGACCGAACGCTATGGCACACCGGAGGCCTTTTTTACGGCGGCCGTCCATAACCTTGATCTCGACGGCCAATACGCCTGTTTTATCATCGATCTCCATTACGGTATCGGTCAAATGGACGGCGTCGCTTTTGCCCAACGGCTACGTCCCCGGTTCCGTGGACCCATTTTTCTCAGCAGCGATGAAAAGCTTGCGGCATTACCCGAGACCATCCAGGCCCAAATTCCCAAAGACACCATGACTTCGGACGAGCTCCACAAACTGATTCAAAAATATTGCCTCGGAGAACCCCCATGACCGAGCCGATCTCCCCTCTCAACCGACACGATCTCCTGCAGGCGCTGGGGGATGTGGAACGCACGATTTATTTGCTGCGGCAAACGGACTTTGACATGACCGCAGCGGAGCGAAAGGCTTTTGCTGCCCAACTGCAGAAATCCCACGGACTCCTCCTGGAATTCATCAACCAAACCCTGCCGCCGCAACCCAAATAAAAGTGTAAAAATTTTTCCGCGCACATGAATGGACATTCATATGAATGTTCATTAATATATTTCTACTTAATACTCGGACAATCGATGTTTCGCACCAGGGAGGGGTTATGCGTCGCGCTCTGTGGATCATGGCAGCAGTGGTTATCGTCGGTGGATTCTATCGCCTGATGCACAAGCCACCATCGCAACACGTCAATACCGTAAAAATTTCCATCACCGGGTCCAGCACCGTGGCTCCCGTCATGGCGGAAATTGCCAAACGTTATGAGCAGTCTCACCCTGAGGTGCGCATCGAAGTGCAGACCGGCGGATCGTCCCGCGGTGTCAACGACGCCCGGCAAAAGATTGCCGACATCGGCATGGTGTCCCGCAGTCTCAAGACGGAAGAATCCGATCTGCAGGCCACCCCCATCGCTTTGGACGGCATCGGCATGATCGTGCATCGGAACAATCCATTGGCGAACCTCAACCGGGAGCAAATCATCGCGATCTATACCGGTAAAATCCTAAACTGGAAGGGTGTTGGGGGGGCGGATTTGCCTATTACGGTGGTCCATAAGGCGGAGGGGCGTTCAACATCGGAACTGTTCCAGCACTTTTTCAAATTGGAACCGAAAGACATCAAAGCGCATGTTATCATCGGTGATAATGAGCAGGGGATTAAAACCATCGCCGGCAATCCGGGTGCCATTGGTTATGTTTCCGTTGGTGCCGCCGAGGGAGCGGTCCATAACCAGGCTGCCATTAAACTTCTGGATTTTGAAGGCACCAAGGTCTCGACTGAAGCCATTAAAGCGGGGACATTCCCCATGTCCCGCCCTCTTAATCTGGTGGTAACCCCGTCCCATCAAAATCCCGTCGTGGAGGATCTGATCAAATACGCCCACTCCACCGCTGTGACCGACATCGTAAAGGGACAGTATTTTGTACCGATGGCTCTCTAATTCGGATCGATGGTTTAAATCCATCACCACCAGCCTGGCCTTATTTGTGGCTCTGCTGGTTGGCTTCATTTTTACTTTTGTGGCATGGGAGTCATGGCCGGCCCTGCACCAGATTCCCCTGCACCGATTTATGACCGACGGTCATTGGCATCCCACCCAGGGAGAGTATGACTTATTGCCCATGATCATCGGCAGTTTTGCCTGCGCCCTGGGGGCGGTATTGGTGGCGACCCCACTGGGAATTTTTGGGGGGGTGTATTGTCGTTACCATGCCCCCACATGGGTGGCCACCATCTACCGCCGCATCATCGAACTTCTGTCGGGTATTCCCTCGGTCATCTTCGGTCTATGGGGTTTGATCAATGTGGTGCCCATCGTCGCCTCCTGGAATCCTCCCGGTACCAGTCTTTTGGCAGGTATTCTGGTTCTGGCTGCCATGATCCTGCCCACCGTCGCTGTCATGACGGACCAAAGCCTGGGGCAGGTCCCGCAGAGCTACCGGGCCAGTGCAGAGGCTCT
>JAKQGS010000116.1 GCA_029556045.1 Pseudomonadota bacterium
AAGGATGCAGTCCTCAAGATCCTCGAACTCCAGGTACCGGCCCATTTCCCTGATATGGGTGTTCAGGTCAGGGCAGGGATGTGGTCCGAAGCCGGGAGAAACGCTTCCGGGCCCCTTTTTTAAACCGCTTGTTTTTTCATCGGCCAAGGTCTTGAAATTTTCCGTAGTGGCGTCTTCAGCAAAGAGATAGCCGCATCCGGAATACGTGGGTGTATGCACCTTGTGTCCCTGCTCCTGCAACAGCCCGGCTACCTGCCGCCATACCCAGCCGCCTTGAAAGGCACCATGCACAAAAACAAATGTCGCCATTGTCTCTCTCCATAAATAATGATGGATTCGTGATAAGTTAAAATCCAAAAAACCGCGCATCGGTAAAAAGTGGCTTCCGAAGCGCGACAGGTTGATCGGGTTGGAAAATTTGGTTGGCAAGTGGCCAAGATGTTGAGGTGGTCATCAAGGCCACCTGCCCTGTTCACCGCCTGCTCTCTATCCCGAAGCGGGGGGAAGCCTATTGGCGGCCCGACTTTTGGCGTGATCTTTTGTCACCAGATTTTCTTCGTTATATAAAATTCAAATAACGAAGAAGATATTTTTCCAAATTCGCCTTTCCCTCTTTTGTTCAGTAGTGCCTCGATCGTTCCTCGATGATGGAAAGCCAAACCGGCTCAAACCGGCGCCAGTAGGCCTTGACCGTGCTTGCCCCTTTTTCCGTCAATTCCACTCGATCCGAATTGGTCGGGTTACCGAGAAAGTCGACCAGCGGTTGCGAGAAGGTGGTATTCATCTCCTGAATCAGGTCCCGGGCGTGCTGCTGCTCGATTTTCGAAACCTTGGCAGCCTTGGTCAGTGATCCCAAGGCCTGTATCTCGTTGAGGAGCACCGCCTTGCGGTACCCTAGGATCGCTCCCCGTTCCATTTCGATGATGACACAGCAGTCGGGTGGAACCATGCACATCTTTTTCATAATCGGTCCTCCAGGGTTCGCTGTTCTTTTTAAGAATAGCGGAAGGGGTATAATCCTTTTTTCTACGTGCAACCCACCCCCGTGGCATCGGAGGCAATGACACCGGTCGGGAGCGGTGGTTGAATGCAATCGTTATTCTATTTTTTAATATCGAGTATGCCGTTGTTTTAGCAAAGAGCGGGCCTGTTTTAATATATTTGATGAAAGTTTGTTTAATTCATTGTGCTGATGGGACATTTCTGACTTCATCGCTGAGGCCTTCCGGGTAGGTGACATTTTTGGCAGGTCAAAATGTCTTCAACTTTGTCCGGGGTGCGACAAAATGCTACGGACTTGGCCGGGTGACGATGATTTGGGGACTGTTTTTCAGCTTCTCGACGAGCAAGAAAAGACAGTCGGCGTGATCAAGATATGAATGGGTGCCCGGATGGTGGATATTACAGGGCTGCTGACGCTGCTTTCGCCATTTCCGCCCCTGTGGCTCGCTTCTCCTTATTGATTGCCGATGTATATCGGTCGGAAGGTGGATGCATCGCGTTTCATGGCCGACTCTATTTCCTGCAGGATTCTCGGTTTATCCTGGGGAAACATCCCGCATACATTGATGTAGTTGGTGTAATGATCACTGGTCAATTCAGACGATACATTGAGTCCCTTGACAATTTCCCATGTTTCCCGCAGCACCTCATGGGGACCCAACACCTGAAATTTTTCGGCAACAATCTCATCAAGAAGTGGAGTATTTCTCTTGGGGAGCAGGGTGCGCAAACGTATAAAGGTCGGGTTAATTGCGTTTAGCGCTGCAGTGGTCTGACGGGCATGTTCAAGGCTCCGCTCTCTGCCCCCCAAACCGAGCAGGACATAGAGGCTGAGTTCAATCCCGGCTTCCATGACCAGCTGACCGGCTTCGATCTGTTGTTGACGATTTGTTCCCTTGCAGACATGGCTCAGCACCGTGTCATCACCTGATTCAAGGCCAACATGAATACGGGAAAGCCCCGCCTCAGCGAGCAGTTTCATGT
>JAKQGS010000124.1 GCA_029556045.1 Pseudomonadota bacterium
TGTCGTGCCATTGATATCCACGCTGTACGTTACATCGCTGCCACTACTCGGCACAACCGTATCGAGGGCAATTGCAGCTGTGTCACCAGTCGTGGAGGCAGAAACGATTAAACCAAAAATTCCGGCATCTTTAATGGCTGCTGCTTTAGCATAGGCTGAAGTTTCATCACGGTATTCATCATCTTCAACGGCAAAATTGGTGCTGCTTGATATGACTTTAGGAGTGCTGCTGTCACCAAGTGTAATACTAATGTCTGTAGCCGCAGAGGCGCTCACGACAGTATCACCCTCTGCAGACGCTAGATGACCCATTTGACCTGAGCGTACACCTGGTATTCCGAAAGATATGGTATTGCCAGCGTTGGGACCGACCTGAAATTGTTGAGCTATATAAGATCCGTCCAGGACCGGAAGATTATTAAAAGTTGTCGAGGTGGCGATACGGTCCAGCTCGGAAAGGAGTTGGTCGACCTCGGCTTGGAGGGATTGTCGGTCCGATGTTGAGTTGGTGGCGTTGGCTGATTGGACGGACAATTCACGAATACGTTGCAGGATGTTGGTCGATTCCTGCATCGCGCCTTCAGCGGTCTGCGCAAGGGAAATGCCGTCGTTGGCGTTGCGGGTGGCCTGGTTGAGGCCACGGATCTGGGAGGTCATCCGGTCGGAGATGGCGAGACCGGCGGCATCATCCTTGGCGGAGTTGATGCGCAACCCGGAAGATAGCCGTTCCATTGCGGTGGCCAGGTCTCCCTGGGATTTGGATAAATTTCTTTGGGCATTCAGGGACGCGACGTTTGTATTGATCGTTAAAGCCATGGTTTCCTCCATGAATTATCTAGCCTTGGTCGTCCAACGATTGACCTCTGGCTAACGATACAAACGTAACTGCTCTCTCAATGCTCTTTTGCTGTCTCTCGATGCACTTTTCGGAGTGATTTGGGAAATGGTTAAGGGAATTTTTGAAAAAAATGATCCGAGAAAAAAACGGAAGAATAGGGTGTTCGGTCAGATCGTGGGAGCGAGGGAAATGAAGCGGCAACAGCCATAAAAAAACCGCCGGTGAGGTAACCGGCGGTTGATGGGCAGGGTGATGGCAAAGGCACGGACGGTTACTTCTGCCCAATCTTGGGCAGCGGTGTACGGATATCGTAACGGGGATCTTCGAGAACCACCTGCAGGCCTTTTTTGGTTTCCGGGGCATAGAGGATGGGACCGGAAAGATTGAGGGTGATTTCCTTGTTCTGGGAGACAGTGACAATCGCCAGCACAAAACAGGTCCCATTTTCGTCGATTTCCAGTTTGCGGCGTTCCTCGGCGTCGGGAAGCACCGCATAATCCGGAAAAAAGTTGGTTGGATCGGTGACGACAAAGGCGAAGGCCGGATCATCGACGCTTTGAATCCAGAACAAGGGGCCCTGTTTCTGATTGGGCATGACCAGGAAATTCTTCAACTGATCAAGCCCGATCAATCCCTCGGGGAAGTGAATGAGGTGGGAGGGGTCATACTCCACCTCGCCAAAACGGGTAT
>JAKQGS010000132.1 GCA_029556045.1 Pseudomonadota bacterium
GTGTCCGGTTTCGGTGACTGCCAGGTCAATTGAAAGCCATCATTGCCTCCGCCCCCCGGGCCCATCAGAAAAAAACTTCCCGCCATCTTGAGTTTGCCGGACTTCTGGGCCAAAAGACGCCAGTGATAGACTTTATCGAACGGCAGATCAGCCACCGGGCGGGCGTTTTTAACCTTCCGCACCCAATGCATCGTGGCAAAATCAGACGTCGGGGCAATCTGCAACAGATCACCTTCGGCGATTCCATGCTGATGGGGCAATAGCAGAGTAACCCCGCCAGCCCAGGCGGGTTTTCCGGCAACAGTAAGGGACAAGATCAACACCAGGAAAGAGATTAACCGCATCACTTTTTTTCACCCCTTGATGACCACCTGCAGAAGAATATCGATGCGTTACCATTTTCTCACAGCTGACAGAGCCCGCGAAGTCCACAGCCTGGATTTCTTACCATCGGTCGATTATCGATTGAGGGATCTGCGGTCAAATCACCATTCCATCCGAAAAAATACCTACTGCTTTTCCATCTGAAATAATTGGGCATTTTCAGATTTCATAAGATTTTCCATCAATCCCCTCAAGATTTGAATCAATCCACCGAATTACTCAAATGAGGACTCATATTTGACTCAAATGAGGAGACGCTCCATGAGACCGTGCCATCGTCTCAATTGGCCGCTGGGGATCCTGGCCGCACTCAGCATCCTGACCGGATGCTTCCAGGTGCCGATCCGGGGACAGGGGGATATCGGTGAAAACCGACGAACCACCATCATTGGCACCCAAGGCCAAAACGACAATCGCGAGATTGCCGCCTACGATCCTTTCGCGAGCACGGCGCAACGGATCGAATCCGGCAATGTCGCGGCACTGGGCGGTACATCCGTCACACTCGAGCCTGGAGCCCTGGCGGTTCCCGCTAATATTGTGATCGAAGAAGGGCAACCCCTGAAGGAAACCTCCATCATGTCCGAATTGGGGATGGAAGATAGTGTCAAAGTTACGAACTCAGCGCCTTCCGTCATCGTCCGCCCCGAAGAAAATGCCTCCCTGCAAAAACCCATGACCCTTGAAATTCCCCTGCCCGGCATGGGACTTTGGGCCACCATGATGGAAGATGATCCCTACAGTAACGTGGTCATTCTAGCCCGAACCTATCGGGACGGCGAGGGGGTCGTGAGTTCCCTACTTCCCCGCTCCGCATTCGAAACGTCCAATGGCAAAGCCCGCTTTGAAACAATGGGATTCGGAACCTTCCAAGCGGTGGTGCTGGATACCAAAGTCGAAGAAAAAATCGAAGCCAAATCCAGCGAGCCCATTCGCAACGTGGCCAATGTCCCAGTTGTGACAGATTCTGGTATCGTGCCGACAGAAACCATCACCCAGAAGGAAGAACAACCGGCTGCAGCCTGGGCTCCTCTGGTGGTCAGCTTCGATGGCAAAACACGGAACATCACCGTTCAGGCCAAACAAGTTTCCACGTTAACCCTTTCCCAGTGCCGTGTGACTCTGCGTGAAAACGTGGATATTCCCGAGCCACTGGAAGTTCTGCCGGACGTAAACCTCAGCGCCGTGTTCGCCGTGACAAAAAAAGAGGTCCATACCCTCTATGCCCGGATTCAATGCGTCGATAATCTGGAACGAACCACGTATTCGTCATGGTCCGACGCCATTGTGATTCCGGCGGACATCAAACCTTTGCCAGTCATTTCCTCCGTCACCCTGGCCTCTTTTGCCGCCGACGGTATCAACGCCGCAGAACACAGCCGCGGTGATGCTCTGGTTACAGTTGTCGCCAGCGACTATGAACGCTTGGCTTATGCGATCGTTGCCAATCCAGCCACAACGTTGGAATGCGACACCGTCAGCAACTACGTTGCAGCAGCCCCCATACCGTCGGCCTTGACCGCCGATGGGGACTTCGCCATCTGCGTCAAAGCTGTCAATGCGGACGAAGCCGCCGTTTATGCTAAAACAAGCTTATTCATCAGAGACATCACACCACCCGCTGTGGCAAGTTTTGTGGGTATCAATGAGGCCGCCGATGGGATCGTTTCTTTGGCAGAGGTCAGTTCAGCCAAGCCTGCGCTGGAAATAAACGCCAGTGGCCATACCAAAATTGAATTCACGGGATTTCTTTTCGCTGGGGCCGTCTGCGATGCCAGCCAGACCTATTCCAATACGGCATTGCCAGCCATCAATGCCCTGCCATCGGCGGATGGCAATTACGTCGTTTGCGCCCGACTCGCGGATGACGTGGGCAATACCACATTTAAGGTCAGTGCCACCATCGCCAAACAGACCGGTGCTCCCACCTTTACCAGCCTGACCCTCGGTACCGCTGTCAGCGACGGCTACCTGAACATGGCGGACGCCGCCATGGCCAGCAGTCTGGTCGTCAGCCTGTCCGCAAGCGGCTACACAACAGCCACTTATGCGGTGGCCACCAGCGGCGCATCTTGCGATACCATCACCACCTGGTCGGCGGATGTGGCCACCAACAATGCGGGGTTTGTCAGCGAAGAAAGCTACAAAGTCTGCGTGCGTCTCCAGGACAGCATCGGCAATGTGGCTTACGGGTTTTCCAGCAACTTTGTCCGAGACGTCACCCCACCAACTCTGACAGGAAAAATTCTCACCACAGGTGAGAACGATGGCACATACACCCTGGCATGGTCGGCAGCCAGCGACAACCTGTCCACCACCAGTGCCCTATTGTATTGCCCCGCTCAATCCTCTTCGACGTCCTTTGATACCGTCGATCAGGTCATGGGTGGCACCATGGTGGGTGCCTGCTTCAATGGCACAAGCGCGCTGACCAGTGTACTGTCCACGGCGACAACCTATTATTTTAACGTCGTGGTGAAAGACCAGGCAGGCAACAAGGCGGTTTATGCCAAAGGGGAAACCCAGTGGTTTACCATCAGCACCCCTGCTGCCGGAACTGTGGTGGGCAGCGGCACCATCAGCAACCTGCCCATGACCGGATCCTGTTCTCCCAATGGGGCCGCCATCTCCGTTAATTCACCGGTTTCGCAAACCGCCAGCTGCACGACCAATGCGTGGAGCGCCACGCTGGATCTATCCGCTCAGGTGGACGGAAGTATTTCCCTGGCAGCCAGCATGAACGATGGGGCCGGCAGCAGCGCCCTGTCCCAATCGGTCACCATCAGTAAAAATACGGTAGCCCCAGACGCAACCATTTCCGGCGCTCCGGCTGCACTTTCGAATGCCTCCAGCCTGAATGTGACCGTTGGTGGCTCCAACGTGGCGGAATACCAATATGCCCTGATCACCAGTCCCGCTATTTGCTCCGGGGCCACCTACTCCGGCTTTATAGCGGTGGCAACGCCGATCACCAATAGTCTTGCGACCGATGCCGTGTATATCCTGTGCGTGAAGGGCCGCGACGTCAACCTCAATGCCCAGGCCTCAGCAACGGAATACAGCTGGACCCGTGATGCCACACCTCCCACAGCAACCATCGCCAATGGGCCAGCATCTTATTCCAACGCAACAGCATTAAACGTGACCGTCGGTGGCGCCGACGTCACCTTATATAAATATGCTGTCATCGCCGGCTCCACCGATTGTG
>JAKQGS010000134.1 GCA_029556045.1 Pseudomonadota bacterium
TGGATCTTTGCCAGCCAGCGGCCCAATCACGACTTTTCCATCGCCTTTGATATCGACGTCATTAAAACCTATGAGGAGTTTGATCGGGCGGAGGCGGAGGTCTTGAGTCCCGCTCCGGCGGAAGACAAGGGCAACAAATGGCAGATGACCCGTCGTACCTATGAGCTTTCTTCCGTGGGGGTTTTGCCCGCGGTGCCACCGGTGCGGGCCTCCTTTCGGGAGCTGTGCAACCGTCTGCAGATCTGCAGTGGTGATGTCCAGCGCACCTGGGAAAAATTCTATCGCACCAGCATCATGACCGACAGCGACCGTCAGGCTTTTGCAGCGCGGGCCAGCCGGGCTCTGTTCTGGCTGGAACACTATGCTCCCGGTGAGTTTCGTTACATGCTGAACCTACAGCCGGTGGCGCTGGAGCTTACACCGGCCCAGCAGGAGTCCCTCAAGGCGCTGCGGAGTCTGGTGGAGACCACGGATTTGGATGGCATCGACGGCAAAGAACTGAACCAAAAGATCTATGATGACGTGATCCGCGGCGTGAATATCGACGCCAAGGAGTTTTTTGCAGCGGTCTATCGCAAACTGATCAACCGCGACCAGGGGCCACGATTGCCGGGATTTCTCAAGGAAATCGGCCGGGAAAAGCTGGTGGAACTGCTGTGAGTGTTGAAATGTTCACCAAACGGATCCGGCTGTTTTTGATCCTGGGGCTGACTTTGCAGCTTTCCGGCTGTATGACCCTGCGGGAAATGCTGGGGTGGGGGGTGGAGAAACCCAAAGCCACCCTCAGCAGTGTGTCTATAACGGCCATGTCCTTTGATAGCATCGACCTGCTGATCACCCTGAGCATTCAAAACCCCAACGGGTTTACTATCGGCTTGGAGAATCTGGAGTATCAGGTGGAGGCCATCGGCCTGACCCTGGGCAGTGGCGAATACCAGGAAGCCTTTGAGGTGGCGGGTAAAGGCAACGGAGAGATCCGTCTGCCGCTTTCCATTCAGCCTAAAGCGGTTTTGGAAATCCTGAAGCGCTATGGGGACGATCCCAAGGAGTTGGTGGTGCAGGTAGTGGGTAAGGGGCGTTTTACCACCCCTTATGGTGGGGTTCATGCCACATTTAACGAGAAAAAACGGCTGCTGAAGGGGTTGGTGCCCGCTTCATAGAACAGCCGTCGTCGATCTAGCCTGATAGGCTATTCGCAGTAGATATTAACCCGATCCTTTTTGCCCTTTCCTCCCTGGACATTGATGGTGAGGTTTTGCAGGGCTTCAATGACCTCATTGAGGTTGTCTTCGTTCAGGGCACTTAACTTAAAGTCCACGCCGGATTTTGACAGGGCTTCATCCACGCTTTGTTTGGCTTTCTCGGGCATCAGGGCCCCGAGTTTGATACCAGCTTTCAGTAATTTAATAGGGACGCGAATGTCCACCTGTTCGTTGTCGTCGCTGTCGTCCGCGTCCGATTGCACCCGGATGCAGATGAATTCCGGTGTTTTGGTGGCTCGCTTAAAGGTGCCGCCGGTCACCACCGTGTTTGCACCTGCTTCTTTCTTCTCGATGGCTTTCAGCAGCGCCTTGGCGTCATCCAACGAGATTTTACCATCGGCCAGCATTTCCAAAATCTGTTCTTTTTCCTGACTCATTTCGTGTCCTTCCTTCCTGATAAGTTTTACCAAATATCAATTTTGATGTTCTGCCGCTTTTGTTTCACCCGGATCGAGGTTCCGCGCAAAGATGTCATCAGAATCCAAAAAATTTGTGGGGACCGTGCCCAGATGGACTGCCTAGCCATCACCGCTGCCAGAAGCCAAATCGGCAGCAGTATGAGGGCCGCCAGCAGAATGAGGGGCCAAAGGAGAAACAACGGGAGCCAAAGGCGCCAGGGTCGGTTTCCCTGATCAATCACCAGACGCAGGAATGCAGGAGGCATCGGTATCATCATTTTAGCTTCTCCAGCGCTTCAGCCACCGTGATGGTTCCCTGTTCCAACTGTGATAGGACATCCTTCTCATCGGAATGTTCCCGTGTGGCAATCACCTCAGGGGTCAGGAATGACAGCTGTTCGCCGATACGGTTTAGGCGGTTTTTAATGGTGGGGTAACTGACCCCAAAGATCTTTTCCATCTGCTTGATGGAGCCATGGGACTTCACAAACGCCGCCATAAAGATCTGATCCTCCTCACTGAGTCGGACCAGGGGGGATAGTTCAAAGGCCCCCTCAATGGCGATGTCGGTTTCCAGGATCCGGATCCGTTCCACAATAAACGGCTTCCCCCCCGTCATGCGGGTGAGCTCGAGCCAGCCTTGGATTTTTTTAAAAGGGTTCATCGTCCACTCCATGGCGAAAGCGTACCTCTCAAAATTAATAAAATCAATATGAGAATTAAGAAAATAAATTTTATGTCGGTCGTAGATCCTTAAAAATAAGAGAAGTTCCCATGATGATTGATGTATTACTGTTGATGTGGGCCGATCTAAAAGTGGGTTTTTTTACGGTGCGAGGGGGGCTACCAAACTGACTTTAGTTGCCGTGGATTGCCATAAATGTCTTTTTCAATTGGTTTTAGATGATTGCCGACCGGCACTGAAAGGCATTCAGCAGCGGGTTTCTCAAGGCAAATTTTTAAGTTGTCGGGCAGGTTGATGGAATCAGGGTTGATTTCCACCAGCATGGTGCGCCGCACCCAAAGCTCTGCCGGCAGATTGAACTCTTCACCCAAGACATGATCGCGGCCGTATTGCACCAAATGTCCGCTCTGGGAGGATTCAGTATTCGAGCCTCGGCATGGTTGTCCGGCTCAAATTGGATTGTCTGGACTTTAACCGGCATCCACTTCTTGCCCCTGTTTTCAAAGGTGCAGGCTAAAAATTTGTGAAAGTCTGTCCCCAGGTCTGTGCGCCGATGACAACTGATGTGAAGAGACGACTGCGTGGTTTGAATGGCTTTGCCACCGTGGGTGGAAACGCAGCCGATTGAATGAACAATCGTCAATGATATGCAGCAAAGCCAGGCAATAGAATGTCTAAACATAGAAGCGATGCCTCTCGCAATTTTTTTTCGGTGTCGATCGTGTCACAGCTCAAGTTCTTGTGTGGCAGTGAGCAAATTTGATGCCACGATGCAACGCAGTGAATGTTATAGGTATGACTATTTTATGATCTGTGTTCTTTGGGAAACAGGTGTATTCAAGAATGTAGTGAATAAATGCTCATGGGTTTGCTCCGTGGCTGGGGACTTATCATTTTAGTATTCTAGGAATGCTTCGGCAGATCATCCTGCACCGTGATCCAAGGGACCCGATCCGCATAATAAGCATGAGCATGTGGGGGTGTCTTCAATTCGTCGGTCAGGGTGGCTACCGTCACATGGACCTCGCCGGGAAAGCGGGTGGAACGAAAAAAGAGATGGCTGCCACAGGTGCCGCAAAATTGACGTTCCGCAGGAGGGGTGGATTTAAACGTGGTGAGATGCATGGCCCCTTGAGTGACGGCTAATTGAGGTTCCATCACCCCGGCCCAGGTGACAAAGGGAGCGCCGCTGATGCGGCGGCAGATGGAGCAGTGGTCGTGGGCCACAAACTTAAAGTCTCCGGAAATCACATACTGCACCTGCCCGCAATAACACTGTCCTTTCATAACACCCCCGGCCTGTTCAGAATCCTACCGATTGTCTGGATATCCTACCACAAGCCTCTTACGTTCGAGAACCTGATCCATTGAATTCCAAAATTCATCAAAAAAATATGGTGGATTCAGGATTATGGTCTCGATTTGAAATATTGACAGGGATGTTGAACGTCTTTGGCTGGGATTTTAGTTCTCTTGAGGAAAACCTTCTGGTCAGGGGCTTCCACTGTTAGATTAATGGCTGACAAACCGACAAAGGATCTGCTAGCCTTTCGGAGAGGTTTTGTATGCTTAATCGATTGATCGCCGGCCCCCTATCCCAATCCGAAATTCAAGCCACCATCGACAAGTTAGTGGCTCGCATTTTGGCGCATTCCGCGCCCTCACAAATCATCCTTTTTGGATCTGCTGCACGAGGAGAAGCGCGAGAGGGTTCTGATATCGACTTGGCCATCGTCTATCCAACCGCCAAAGAAATTCCCGCAGCTAAGATCGCCATTTTAAGACAAAAGCCGGTATCTGACCTCCTTGTAGACTTGCTTTTTTTGGATGAACATTCGTACAACCAAAAGAAAAAGATTGGCGGTGTTTCAATGATCATCGCCGACGAGGGTGTGCAATTGTATTGCAGAGGCTAAATTTCATGGTTAAAAAACAAGAAAAAAAGTTTCGTAAAGAATATGCCGCTGAATTATTTAAGATTGCCCAGGGTTAGCTGAGAACCAGGGCCTCATTTTGTCGGGTTCTGACCTGTTTGAAATCCTTCTGAAAGTTCGGATATCCTGCCACAGGCCATTGAGCCGTCGCCATGCGGTTATCTGGTCCGCCCTTTGCCGCCACCCTTTTTGGGTTTAGTGGAGATGATCAACTGAATCACATTGCTGAGGGGCGACCGGTTGCCGGCATAATCCACAGCCATGACCGCATAGTAGGTGGTGGCGGCCGGTTTGGGGATGGCCAGACTGGTGGTGGCGGAGGTTCCCGCCAGCGAGCCCATGGTCACCATATCGGCGCTCATGGTGTAGACCTGATACTCCTTGATGCCGGAGTCGGCATCGGTGGCAGCTGTCCAGGAGAAATACAGGGTTGAACTGGACACGGTACCTGCCAGATTGCTGGGCGCGGTGGGGGCGACGGTATCCATGATTAACTTCAGGTCGAGGGTGACCGGCGTGTGCAGCGTCGCGGCGCCGGAAGTTGTATCGGTGGCGGTCACGGTGATATCACCGCCGGAGCCACCCATGGCGGAAGCGGTCAGAGTTGCGGTCGCGCTTTTTCCCGGTGCCAAATTCAGGGTGGAGACGTCGAGAGCGGCAGTAATTCCGGTAGAATTGGTCAGGGACAGGGTGACATCGGTGGCGCCGCAGGTGGATGAGTCCTGATTGGTCACCGTCAGGGTAAAGGTTGACGGCGTTTGTCCCGCCACAGCTGTCACTCCCGGGCTGACGGCCATTTTAAGAGACATCTGGGAGCAAACCGCATTGATATCGAAGGTTGTGGAGCCATCCTCATTGCGGGTGACCTGTTTGACCACAGTGCCGCTGGCAGCATCCGACCATTCGCCACCGTCCGTCAGGGTGGTCAGGTACTGGCTGGAGCCTCCGGAGGCAGGCTGGTAGTGAATGCTGACGCCGGTTTTGTATTTGGCCTCGAGGATGCTTTCGTCCCGTGAACTGAGCAGGAAGTTACCAGTACCGTCCGCTTTGGGAATTTTGACAATGCGCAGATTTTCCACCACACGGGGATCGTTCATCAACGGATTGACGGTGTGACGGCCGGAGGATGCGGAGATGATGGCGCCCGGTGAGCCATTGAGTGTGCCCAGCTTCACGATTTTCGCGGGGTTCATGTTTTTCAGATACAGACCCATCACGCAGCTATAGTCCGCATAGGTGGAGGTGGTGGTTCCGGAATGATAGAGGCCCAGGTTGTGACCCAGTTCGTGGGAGGTGACCCGCGTGCCAGGACCTTCCACCCGAATCCAGGCCCGGTAGCCGGTTCCTGACAAGGATCCCACATTGGCCACCCCGGCCCAGGAGCAGCTGGCGAGGTTAGGCAAAATGAACACCTTATGGTTGTACTTGCTGAGATCAATGCCATCAGCGGCCACCAGTTTTTCGGCGTCCAGCGCATACTGGTAATAGAGATCGCTGCAGTTGCCGCTGGTGGTGGAGTAAGAGATTGTATAGGGGCCAACCACATCGCTATCTGCGGAATTGACGGGCACAAAATCGATCTGGCCCCAGGTGCTGTTTTGGTAGAAAGTGCGATTGGAGGCCATTACCGCGCGGGTTTGATCCACGGTCAGGTGAGATGTGGCATCCTGGAGATTCACCACGATGGCGATAGTCTTGCGGTTATAGGGGCCCACGGGACTGAAAAGTTGCATGCTTTCATCATCCGCTTCCTGTTCCCAATCCAGCACTTCGATCTGTTCCTCTGCATCCTTTTGCTTGTCGCGGCCCACAATGGCCACTTTTTTTCCGGGCACCACCCAGTCCGGAATCTTGCTTTCATCCATGACCAGCACGCGGGGTTTTTTACCTTTGCTTCGGGTTTCTTCCTCTTCAAAATAGTGGCGCACCACCTCACGGATCTGCTCCCCTTCGAAGGATTCTTCAATGGTGGGATAATAACGTCCAACCCGGCGGGAGGCGCTCTGCATTCCCAGTCCCAGATATTCATCCCCTTCGACGATGTCCGGATGGCTGTCTTTGCTGCCAGAGCGATTGGTCAACTTGTCGATGCTGCAATTGGTCAGAGCAAAGGTCAGCCCCAGTGTCAAAGCCGTCAGGTAGCGATTGAATTTCATTTGAAGTCCCCCTGGTGTTATCTGGCTTGGTGTTTTTGCAAAGACGCGCCAGAACCAAAAAACTTTTCGGGAGTTTTGGGGACAACCTTAATCAAAATTTGCAAGCTGCAAGGATCAATCCTGTTTTGGAAAATTTTTAGGGAGGTAATATTTGGTGCTTTTGTAAATTGGGCGGGTATGCATGGGATTTACTGCGGAATCCAGGACCATTTTCTGCAAAGATAGGTTGACATGTTGGTATCCTGCCGCAGGCCCGATAGACAGCACCCGCTTGGTCGTCGCTGAGCAGCAGCAAACCGCCCGACATATTATCATTTATTATAGGTGGTTACACCACATCATAGTGTAATTTAGGACGTATCCTATTTTACTCGCGAGTAATTTATGATACACTGAAAACTACTAGCATTTGAAAGGAAGCAATTGATTAAAAAGAGATATTTATCCGAACTCATCACTCAAGACCTTGCCCGGAAAATGGTTTTTGTGGGCGGACCTCGCCAGGTTGGAAAAACCAGCCTGGCGGTTTCCTTGACTCCCGAAGCTTCATCCCTAAACCGGGGTTATCTGAATTGGGATGATGTTGAACATCGGCAGATGATCCTCAAGCATCAGCTTCCGATGGATCAAGAACTTCTGATATTTGACGAGGTTCATAAATATCACCAATGGCGACAGCTTATCAAAGGTCTCTATGATCGTTTTCACAGCACCCATCGCATCATGGTAACTGGATCCGCGCGCCTCGACTATTACAGGAAAGGGGGGGACTCTTTGCAAGGGCGTTACCATTACTGGCGCTTGCACCCCTTTTCTGTGAATGAACTTGATACTCCCGATGCAACAGCTTTGTTGCTTAAGTTCGGTGGTTTTCCCGAGCCTCTTTTCTCGCAAAACGAAACACAATGGCGACGCTGGCAATTAGAGCGGCAATCCCGGTTGGTGCATGGAGATTTGAGGGATTTGGAGAGAATTCGCGAACTCTCCATGATGGATCTGTTGCTGCAAACACTGCCTGAGCGGGTGGGTTCTCCCTTAAGTATACGCTCCCTGCAGGAAGATATTGGGGTTGCTCATGATACCGTAGAGCGGTGGATCACCATTCTTGAAAACATTTATGCCTGCTATCGCATTTCACCGTTTGGCCCCCCCAAGATCCGAGCGGTTAAAAAAGAACAGAAACTATACATGTGGGACTGGAGTCAAATTCACCATAGTGAGGGAGTGCGTTTTGAGAACATGGTGGCAGGGCAGCTGTTAAAATTTTGCCATTTTAAGGAGGATCGTGAGGGCTTACGCATGGAACTTCGGTTTCTGCGTGATATCGACCGCCGTGAAGTTGATTTTGTGGTTTTGCAGGATAAAGAGCCCTTATTCGCGGTTGAATGTAAGACGGGGGAGCGAGGAATTAGTCGCCATATCCCCTACTTTGCACAGCGTTCTACGATTCCCATGTTTTACCAGGTGCATCTGGGACAAAAGGACTACGGCCAACCAGAACATCGGGCGAGGGTTTTACCGTTTCAAAAATTTTGCCAAGTGACTCAAATGCCCTGAATTTGTTTACCATGGCCTCACTCACGTTTTTTGGCAACGATGCACATCATACCCCAAAAAATGTTGATCTTAAATTTTTCTGTTTTTTCCACCGCGAATCCTGCTCGGGTCAGAAGTCGCACCAGCTCGTGGCTGCTGAAAATGGTGAAGTTGGCTTTGCCCCCGATGCGGCTCCATGTCTGGTAAAGACGACAGGTGGCGAAATCCCGGCTCCAGTCGGTCATGACCAGTGTACCGTTTGGCTTGAGGACGCGGTGAATTTCTGACAAACCGCGTTCAGGATTCTGCCAATAGTGAAAGGAGCTGACGGTTGTCACACAGTCAAAGATCGCATCGGCGAAGGGCAATTGTTCGCTGCTGCCATGGGAAAGGTTGACTTCTTGGCCTAAGCGTAGGCGAGCTTGTTCCAGCATTCCCGCGCTAATATCCACACCGTAAAGATGAAGAGGGACATTGCCGGCCTGCAGTTCAGCCAAAAGCATGCCGGTGCCGCAGCCTATATCGAGAACCATCGCACCATCTTTTAAGGGAATCCGGGTAACCGTATGACGGGTTGATTTCTCGACATAGGTTTGCCAACGGCGATCATAGTGGTTTGCCAGACGGTTGTATTCGCTGATGACACGGTTGGAGCGTGACATCGGTAGACTCCGGGCTAAAGCTTTTGGGACCGATGAGACCATCCTGCTGCGGATTGATTTCAGCGAGTTTACTCAAAAGTTTAACCCATTCGACTCATGGACCGCGATAGGAAATGCGATACACGGCACCCGCCTGATCGTCGCTGAGCAACAGGGACCCATCCGGATGGTTTTTCACGTCCACCGGTCGCCCCCACGCCCGCTGGGTGCTGTCGTTCAGCCATCCCGATACAAAGGGGCGATAGGATAGGGTGCCATTATTGAATTGTACCAAGGTGAGCCGGTAGCCGCTCTTGGCGCGGCGGTTCCAGGAACCA
>JAKQGS010000151.1 GCA_029556045.1 Pseudomonadota bacterium
GATACAAAATGTCGGGGGTCAAAGGAATCTCAGGCGGAGGTTTGCCGATCGGTGGTGGTTTCTAGAGGAAATGAAGGGTTGGGGATTGGGAAGGTGGGGTAGGGTTATTAAAAAAAAGAGGGCTTGATTCTCCTACCAATCCGGAGTCTCTTTGAGAAACCGCTCATCCCGGATAACTTGGGTCGTCTTGGCATCGACGCCCCAAATAGGGCGCCAACCGTGCCCAAAATCTAGGGCTTGACTTCAATTGCGGATTTATCCGATAATTACGCATTATGATTGAGCGGATTTGTAACTTATCGAAATTTATAGATAAAAAAAGATCTGTTTTCCTCTTTGGGGCTCGGGGTACAGGGAAAACTTCGTTTATTAAAAATTGGCTCTCAATCCACCCACAAAAGCATATCTACCTAGATTTTTTAAATAATTCTGTCTTTCGTCGCTATTTTGAAAATCCTGATTTGCTGATCGGAGAGGTTGCTTCGCTGATTCAAACGGATGGCTCGGCCCTGGTGGTTATCGACGAGGTTCAAAAAGTAACAAAAATTCTTGATACCGTGCATCTTTTGATTGAAAAACATCCCGGGAAAGCGATTTTTATTCTTACAGGTTCGAGTGCCCGCAAACTTAAAAGAGGTGGCGCAAATCTACTGGCTGGTCGTGCGATCACAAATTATATGTTTCCACTGACGTCTTATGAATGCGACCTAGATCTTGAGCGGACGTTGCAATTTGGAACCCTTCCAGGAATTTATTTATCGGATGGCCTCGAGGTTGAAACACTTGAATCCTATATCAATACCTATCTACGCGAAGAAATCCTTGAAGAATCTTTGGTGCGCAAACTTGAAAACTTTATACGTTTTATCGAAGTTGCAGCGCAAATAAATGGCGAACCGGTAAGTTATACGAAATTGGCAAAACAATGCAAAGTAAGCCCCAATACCGTGGCCGACTATTATAGTATCTTACAGGACACTTTGATCGTACATCGATTGGATGGCTACAGCCATTCGATCAAAAAGCAGCTTTTGCAAGCTCCCAAATTCTATTTCTTTGATTGTGGTGTTTTAAACGCTCTCAATGGCGAACTTAGAACAGTACTTAAAAAATCAACATACAGGTATGGGAAGCTATTTGAGACTTTTGTCATCCAGGAGATTTTTCGTCTTAATATCTACAAAAATCTCGGACTTCGCTTTCATTATTGGCGTGAAAAAACAGGGAAAGAAGTCGATTTGTTGCTTTCGCGTTCGACGGCCAACCCTAAAGTAGCAATTGAAATTAAATCATTTTCAGAGCCCGAAAGTTTGCCCGTTTTCAAATTGATACACGATGAACTACCTCATGTGCTTCAGTGGTGCTTTTGCAATGTACCTAGGAAAGTGGAAATAGGTGGAATCACGTATTTTCCCTGGCGTGAAGGACTTGCCGAGTTAGAAAAGGATCTTATTTTCTGACTGTGGGCATTGAAACTCCCGCGATTACGATGCCGGAGTCTCTTTGAGAAACCGCCCATCCCGGATAACTTGGGTCGTCTTGGCATAGTCGTCCAAGACCGGGTCATGGGTGGCAAATACGAAAGCTGTGCCTTTTTCCTGATTAAGCTGGCGCATCAAGTCCAAAATCTTGCGGGTTGTTTGTGAATCCAAGTTGGCAGTGGGTTCGTCGGCAATCACCAGCTCCGGTAGACTCACCATGGCGCGGGCAATCGCCACCCGCTGCCGTTGGCCGCCGGACAGTTCGTCGGGACGGTGGAAACGATGTTCCATCAGGCCGGTGTTTTCGATCCATTCCAATACCCGGCGCTGTTTTTCCGGACGGGTCAAATCGTTGCGAATCATCAACGGCACCATAACGTTTTCTTCCAAAGTCAGCACCGGATTCAGGTTGAACGACTGGAAGATAAACGACAGGGTGCGTGAGCGCAGGGTCGCCAGATGATCGTAGTCGTCATAAGACATCCGCTGATCCTTGAGGAATACCGCCCCTTCGCTGGGGCCATCCAGCAGTCCCAGAATGTTGAGGAGCGTCGACTTTCCGGATCCCGAGGGTCCGCGAATCACGGTAAAATCGCCGGACTTGACTTCAAAATTGATGTCTTTGAGCGCCGTTATCGTAGTTTTTCCGGTGTGGTAAATCTTGCTGACGTTTTCCAATCGGATCATAGTCGGTACCCCTTTTGTTAAAACGACCATTTCCAGTCAATGAGGGCTTCCCAGTCGGCGGGACGCATGAAAAACTGGTGGGAGTTGGAACGATCCCAGTGACGTTGGGTCAAACCCACAACCTGTCGATCATTCACGAGATACTCCACCCGCAGTAGATTCATCCAAGCGTCATCGTCCAAACCAAAGATTACGGTTTCCTGCACGTTACAATCCTCGGGCCATTCCAACAGAGACAGGTTGGCAATCAGATAGTTCTGACGCAAGAGCATGGGGGAGCCGGACGCCGTCGGTTGGGACGACTGCAGACGGCCGGTTTGCCGTATCGCTTGAAGCTGCTCAAATTCATCGGCGCGTAGTCCCGAGTTTTGACGCAGGAATTCTAAACGCAGCGCGAATTTGTCACCGTCGAAACTGCTGCCCAGCAGGGTGTCGACCACATGTTCCTTTTGCCAAATGAGCAAGGTTTTGCCCTCCTGATAACCCGCCTCCCCATAAACTTTCCAGGCTTTGCTCAAAAATCCCTGGGAGCTGATGCCCGCCTTGTCCTGACCTTCGACCTGCCCGATGCCCAAGTCCAAGTCAAAATTTGCAAACTGGCGAAAGTAACGTCCAACCGCCCCCTGTGACTGTTGCTCTTCAGCTGGAAATCCGTTGTCCCGTTGGTGACGCATCGGGAGGAGGAATAAATCCACCGATTGATCGCTGGTCTGCCAGGAACCCCGCACCGCCCATACACCTCGCCGGTCTTCCTGCTGACCGGGTAAGCTTTGACTGGAGTGTAGAAAGTCGCTGGGGGAGACGATCAGACCTGGGGCGCGTCGGTTGCGTTCTTTCCCCACCATAAGAACAGTCTGGTCGGTGGGACGCAAACGCAATCCAACCTGATCGAGAAACGCCGCGTTTTTCTGGGTATCGCGGACGTAGCTGCCATGACCATCCCAAAACGCGGCCAGAGTCCCCGTCAATTCGCATTGTCCAGCCAGGCGTGCTTCCATGTCAGGGGCCGAAGTCTCCGTTTGATCCGAGCGAGAGGTTTTGGTCCAGCGGGCCATCAGGCGACCATAACCAAGATATTGACAGGGCGACGTCGGCATTGTCGTGGCGGCTGGGGCCATGGTTTGATCAGGGAGCCCTGTGGCTTCCCCCAAATCAGTATCGGGTAACCCTGTGGCCTCTTCGAGATCTGGGTCTGCCGAAGGGATGGTCTGCGACCAAGCCGCAACATCGGCCATGGTAAGGCATACGGACAACAAACCTTTTAGGGATGATGCTTTCATATTATTTCCCCAGGTTATCCACCACAAACCGGCTGTCCGGAATGTTCTGTTTCAATTTGATATCCAACACCTTTAATTCTGACTTCTGGCGGCTGATGACGCTTTCCATCACGAGGTGGGTGGGGCGGGTGATCCCGCTGAAATCCCGCACCGCACCATAAAGACAACGTTTGAGCAGAGTGCCTTTGGAGTCGTAGTACTGCTGTTGCACCGGTTGGGTGGTTTTTTTATCCACCCACAGACGCATTTTGGCGTAGGGGGCTTCAGGGGACTTGGCGGTCAGATCGAGAATCCACTGGTTGGGAGTCTCTTTGGCCAGACTGGTGGCGTACTTGGCTGACCAATCGGCCCGCATGATGTCTGCATTGGAAAAGTCGCCACCGGCAAAACTATCGCGATCCGCAATGCGTACCACGCGGGCCACTGACGGCATCCAGGTCCAGAGGTTGTCCTCCAGGCGCAGGACTTCGCGGCCTTTGTCCCGTTCTGGTTTCTGAAATACTCCCCGCATGCGATTGATATCGCGGCTTTCAAAATTAATGACATACTGGGTGATAGTTCCATCGCCGCGGGTGTTGGTGAATTCATACGAGTATTTGACGTCGGGAGGCGCCAGATTTTTCTCGATGGATTTCACGATCTCCTCGGGTGTGGGTTTGAGGGCTTCGGCGGCTCGCAGGGACATCGTTCCCCCAAAGCCCATCACGATGAGCAAGGGGACGAAACGGTGTTGTACTGATTTGTGCATGGTCATATCTCCTCTTTGGATTCAGGCGGTTGTCAGAGCTTCCACCGGTTTCATGCGACTGGCGCGCCAAGCGGGCAAAATACCCGCGATTAGAGCGGCGGAAATAGAGAGTCCCAGCACCAGTCCCAGAAAGGACAGGCTGACCCAGGGGAACAGGATGGTGGGCACCGCCGCGCCGGGAATGGTCATATTGATGCCGCTGATGGAGATTATTTTCAGCATAATCGTGATAAATGCCAACCCCGACAGGCCACCGCCGAATCCGATCACGGCGGCTTCACCGAGAAACAAGAAAAGGATATGGATCCGCCGATATCCCAAGGCCATCAGGGTGCCGATTTCCCGGGTTCGTTCCATGACCGTCATCAGTGAGGTATTGACGATGGCAGAAATCACGATCACAAAGACGATCATGAGGATCACGGAAAAAATGGCGTTCTGGGTTCCCATGACGTCGCGGAAGAATGTTCCCAGCTCCAACCAGGTTTCGATCGTCTGATCCGGGGGAACGATCAGCTTCAAAGCGTCGCGGACCTGGGTTTCCGGAATATCCAGATGGGTACGTAGGGCGATTTCCGAAACCTCCCCTGTGGTGCCCACCGCCTCCTGCAGGGTCTGGAAGTCCATCCATGCCATGCGGGCGCTCACGTTGGGTAGGCCATAATCAACCACGCCGATCAGAGTCGCCACCAGCGCTTGCTGCATATTATTCTTGTCTTGAATGAGCAGAACGATCTCATCACCGATCTCCGCCCCCAACCCCCGTTGAAGGGTCGGGGTGACCATGATCTGGTGATAACCGCGGGCCTTCACCTCTGAGGCTGGTGATGCTGTTTCAGTCCTTTGATCCAATCCCACCGCCTCGTCGAGGTTTTCGTCGATGGCCGAAGCCGTGGCTTTTTCGAGGCTGGAATTCAGCATAGTGCCTTTTTGCACCGCTTGCGCGAGACGAGGACATACATCAAGTTCGGTGCGAGAGTCGATGCCGGCGATCATGACCGGGGTCGAGGTTTGGCTTTTTTGGTGGTTTAACAACGCCATGACCCGCAGGCGGGGGGTGACCGCTGCTACGCCCGGCACGGAACGGATCAATTGGGATGATGCCGCATCATAGGGGATCAGGATCTTGTACGGGTTGCTGTCCAGAGAATCCTGGTAACCTTGTTTGTGAATCTGCAGATCCC
>JAKQGS010000508.1 GCA_029556045.1 Pseudomonadota bacterium
TCCCAACCAGGCAAACCCCAGGCTCAATCCGCCCACCACAAGGGATTGCGTCAGCATAAATCCTTTGAGTATGTAACTTTTCTGGGCTGCCCCTAAAAAGGCCCGAAAGGGTACAAATACGGTAAATATCAGACCCAAAGCCGCTAAAATCGTTCCGGCGAGCAGATCCGAACGGTTGGCCGGATCGACGATCACGGCATTCTGAATGCCTAAGACAAAGAGAATGGCAATGACGGCCTTTAATCCTGTCAGATATCCGTAAATGCGAAATCCAGCCCGGGCGATCGCTTTCACATCCGGCCGGCGATCCTGGCTGATGGCGCCGTTCAGTAGGGCAATCAGTGTGCTTTCCAAACCTAACTCCAGAAAACTCAGGTAGGTAAACCAGTCCCCCACCATACGAAAAGCACCAAACTTTTCGTTGCCGAGATGTTGGATGATCAAAGGCGTCAGGACGAAATTGAGCCCCGTTGATAGCACAATGAATACCATGCTGGCGGCAAAATTTTTGGCAGTATTATGAGTGCGACTCATGAGGGCACGGTCTCCCAAAAAAGCTTTTCATAAGAATCACAGGCATGATCCCAGGTCCAGGCAGAGACAGCTGTTTGAGCCTGTCTGGTGAGTTGATGCCGCAGGGTTGCATCGTTGATGATGAGGCGCAAGGCGTCCGCCCAAGCACCTGGGGTATCGCGAAAACTTAATTTCATCCAGTCTGGCCGCTGGGGCCAAAGATCCAGAGCGCCGCATTCACTTGAGGCAAGGGGCAGACATCCAGCACTGATGGCTTCGGTGATGACCAGTCCAAACGGCTCATAGGTGCTGGGAAACAGGAAAATATCGGCTTGTGAAAAATAGGGTGCGGCTGCTTGGTGACCGGTAAACCGAATGCGATCGGACAGCCCCAGAGCTGCAGCCTGCTGTTGCCATCGATCGATAGCGCCACCACCCACTGCGGTAAATTCCCAGGGTAAGTCGCGGCAGGCAGCTAAAATCTCTAAAGCCTTTCCTATACCCTTGCGTTCCAGAGATCCCACAAACAGGATTTTGACGGGTGTGAGCTGCGTTATGGGTCGAGCAGGGCTCCGAAGCTCATGTGCCGCCCGGATATGGTTTGGTTCTGCCGCGTGAGGGATAACCACCACCTGGGGATGCTGTGAAGCTGGCAGATAATGGCGAAGATCAGCTGCCACCGATTGCGAAACCGCCACGAGGGCACGGCATCGTCTCAGGATGAGGCGCTCCAAAAATCTCTCCCATGCCGCATAGAACCATTGATAGGCCCTCCGAAGAGGTCCTTGGGCATTGGGTAGAGGAAGCCTAAATTGATGAAAGATGTCCCACCAGCGTTGATGCACAAAGTGTACGACACGAATATCGGTACGCCATGCCGCTGTGCCAGCGGTTACAACGAGTGCCGGGGACGACAGACGATGGAGCACGCGGTGTGAAACCATTAAAAACCAAAGGTTTCGGAATAGCTGTGGCAACCAACGGGGACAGGGGATCCGGTGGATCGTCAAGGGCAACCCGGTTGGCCAATCATCACAATCAATACACACGAGCGTCAGAGGCCAGCCCTTGGCGGCCAGCCGTGTCATCAGTGCATGGGTGGCATATTCCTGCCCCCCATGCGGCGAAAGCCTCTGCAGGGCAAAAACCAGCGGAATTGTGCCAGACTGCCGTTGCACCGTGGGTGTGTTTCCTTATGATCTTGGTGCACCTTTACCCGGCAATCATTTCCGGGTATCGGGTGACGAGTGTTTTTGATGGCTTAAATGATTATAATCGTTTCCTTTTGTCATTGCCCATACCATCCCTAAAAAAGAGCCAAAACCTTGACATCCTTGGTTCTTTAAGACCGTAAATC
>JAKQGS010000153.1 GCA_029556045.1 Pseudomonadota bacterium
GCGGCAGGGACAACTTTTGTGCCACCATGGCCAGAAGCGGCAGGACGCGTTTTTGTCGGGCCAGATTGTTGTCGATCAATTCCACATAATAGTTACCCGCGCCATAACGCTGGTTCATCACAGCGGCATGCTCCCGCAGGGCCAGCACAATCTGCTCGCATAACGGGGACGTGGGGGCTTCAAATTCTGCCATGGGATCGGGGCTATGCTGGAGAAGGCTTTCCACCAGAAAACCAAATTCCCCCTGCAGGCACCCCGACAGGGCGATCAGATCCTCATTGTTTTCCGAAAGACGGGATTCCATCACGATGGGCACCGGATTATCCCCATCGAGATAACCATAACTCACCACACGGCAGAGGCTTTTATAACCAGCATTGCTGCGGGCCAATAACACCAGGTGAAAGGCTTTCGGGGTGGTGCGCTCCGGTTCCAGCTCCCTGGCGATCTCCAGAGTGCGGCTTTGGCCGGCGTGAAAGATTTCCGATCCCAGGATGGCTTTAACGCCAAGGTCCTTGGCTTTGGAATAGAACTCGACCGCCCCAAACATATTGCCGTGATCCGTCAGGGCCACGGCACTGTGACCCATGGCCTTGGCCCGCTTGATCAGATCACTCACCCGGGTGGCACCATCCATCAGGGAGTATTCCGAGTGATTGTGCAGCTGAGCAAGAGCAGGTTTTGGCGCTGTCGATTCCTCAGGCGTTGTCATCTATTCCCATTCAATCGTTGCGGGTGGTTTGGTCGTGATATCATAAACGACCCGATTGATACCGTCCACCTTGCGCACGATCTCGTCCGAGACGGACACCAGGAATGCCATGGGCAGATCCCCCACTCCGGCGGTCATACCATCGGAGGCGGTGACGGCCCGTAGGGCGCAGGTCCACTGATAGGTGCGGTTATCCCCCATAACTCCTACGGTTTTTACGGGTAACAACACCGCGAAGGCCTGCCACACCTTTTGATAGAGGTGATGATCTTTTAATCTTTGGATAAAGATATGATCCGCCACCTGCAGGATATTGATTTTTTCTTCCGTGATTTCGCCCAGGATCCGCACTGCAAGCCCCGGACCCGGAAAGGGGTGGCGATGCACCATTTCGCCAGGAATTCCAAGGGATTCACCGATTTGGCGCACCTCGTCCTTAAAGAGATAACGGAAGGGCTCCACCAGTTGCAGCTTCAGAGTGTCTGGCAGTCCTCCGACATTGTGGTGGCTTTTAATCACCTTAGCCCCCGCTCCATGACCCGCGGACTCGATCACGTCCGGGTAAAGGGTGCCCTGACCCAGGTGGGTAAACTCCTGCCGGTGCGCGGCGGAAAAGGCTTCAAACTCCGCGATAAACTGGCGGCCGATGATCTTACGTTTTTGCTCTGGATCTGACACCCCCGCCAGGGCGTTGAGAAAGGCGGTTTTGCGATCAAGAACCTCCAGATCAACTCCCAAAGCCCGCAGGTTGCTCGAGACCCACGCCACTTCGTCTTTGCGCAGGAGGCCATGGTCCACGAAGACACCGGTGACCTTATGGGAGCCGAGGGCTTTGGACATCAGTGCCACCGCGACGGATGAATCCACCCCGCCACTCACCGCCATCAGCACGCGACCGTCCCCAACGGTGTGACGCACGTAATCGAGGGTGGCCTGCATCATATCCGCCTGCTGCCAATTCAATGGGGCGCGACAAACTTCCGTGACAAAGGCTTTGAGAAGGTCTGCGCCAGATTCTGTGTGCTGGACCTCCGGATGAAACTGCAGGCCGATGTAGGGTTTGGTGCGATGGGCAATGGCCGACACAATCTTATCGTCGGTGTAACCGATATCCTCGAACACATCAGACACGGTTTCCACGTCGTCGCCGTGACTCATCCACACGGTCTGCTGGCGGGGTAATTTGCCGAACGCTTTGGCCACCGGGCTCTGGGGTTCCGTCACTAAATTCAGACGGGCCCGACCGTATTCACGCCCTTTGCCGCTGCGCAGTTTGCCACCAAAAGCTTCCGCCAGGAGTTGCATGCCATAACAAATGCCGAGGATCGGTTTTTGGCTGTCCAAAACCCAGGCGGGCAACGTGCGGGCCCCGGTTTCACCAACGGTGTCCGGTCCGCCGGATAGGATGATGCCATGGTATTGAAAGCCGGCAGGGGCAGCAGCTGCGCGCCCATCGATGATCTCCGCATACATGCCGATCTCCCGCAGGCGTCGCGCAATCAGCAGTGTGTACTGAGAGCCATAATCCAACACCAAAAGACCGTTATCGATGGGACGTTGCACTGTTGCGGACATGATGACCCTCTTTCCTGTCAGTCGAGTTTATAGTTCGGAGCTTCGCGAGTGATGTAAACGTCGTGCACATGGCTTTCCTTGAGGCCTGCCGTGCTGATCTGAATAAATTCGGCCCGTTTGTACAGCTCTTCGATGGTGGCGGCGCCCATATAACCCATACCGGAGCGAATGCCCCCCACCAATTGATACAGGGTATTGGCCAGTGGACCGCGATAGGAAATGCGCCCTTCAATGCCTTCCGGCACCAGCTTGCTCTGCTCCTCCACATCGCTTTGGAAATAACGATCCTTGCTGCCCTTTTGCATGGCACCCAGGCTGCCCATACCGCGGTATTGTTTGTAGCTCTTGCCCTGATAGATGATCAGATCACCAGGGGCTTCTTCGGTCCCCGCAAAGAGGGAGCCGATCATGATGGTGTGGGCCCCAATCGCCAGAGCCTTCACAATATCGCCACTGAATTTGACGCCACCGTCGGCGATGATCGGTACACCGGCTTTGCGGCCCGCACGGGAGCAGTTCATCACCGCCGTGAATTGTGGCACACCGATGCCCGCCACAATACGGGTGGTGCAGATACTGCCGGGACCGATGCCCACTTTCACCGCATCCACGCCGGCTTCCACCAGAGCTTCCGTCGCGGCGGCGGTGGCCACATTGCCGGCCACCACGTCAAACGTAAAACGACTCATCTGACGTTTCAACTCGCGCACAGAGTCAATCACACCCTGGCTATGTCCATGAGCGGTATCCACCACCAGCACGTCAGCTCCGGCAGTCAGCAGCGCTTCCGCCCGCTCCAATTGATCCTTGCCAACACCCAGGGCGGCCCCCACCAGCAGGCGCCCAGCGGTGTCCTTGGAGGCGTTGGGGAACTGGCGGGACTTGACGATATCCTTGAAGGTGTACATGCCCACCAGTTTGCCGGTGTCGTCCAGCACGGGAAGTTTTTCGATGCGATGCTGATGCAGCACCTCCACTGCCGCTTCGGGGGTGGTGCCCTTTTTGGCGGTGACCACGTTTTTGGTCATGATGTCGCGGACCGGCTTTTGATAGTTTTTTTCAAAGCGGATATCGCGGCCCGTCAGGATGCCCACCAGTTTGCCGTTTTCCACCACGGGAAAGCCGGAGAAATTGACTTCGCGGATCACCTTCATCACATCGCCCAGCGTATCGGAGGGAGCCACCGTGATGGGTTCTGTCACCATGCCGGATTCGCTTTTTTTGACCTTGCGCACATGCGCCGCTTGCTGTTCGATGTCCATGTTCTTGTGAATGATACCGATGCCACCCGCCTGCGCCATGGTGATGGCGGTTTGGTACTCGGTGACGGTATCCATCGCTGCCGATACCAGTGGAATTTTTATCTTCAGGTGTCGCGTCAACTGGGTATCAAGTTGCACGTCCGATGGCAGAATTTTGGAATGCTGCGGCACCAAAAGGACGTCGTCGTAAGCCAGTCCTTGGGAAAATGCGGGGGGCGACTCACGGGTCATGGATGGATCTCCTAACTGAGCTGAACTTCTATTGACGCAGGCCAGGCCTCAGGGGTCAATAGGGGGGTCGGGAAAATGAATTGGCGGACTATATCACGGACTTAGGAGTGTTCCAATCAGAGATTCACCGGCGCAGTTGGAATTGACCGCCGGGATCGTGTATGACAATAAGATGTCTGAATTTTTACCCGATTGAGGATGGCGGCTGAGCAGAATCCGTAAATGTCCATGGAATCCGGGAATGATTTCGATAAATATCTGATGTTTTTGCTGTTTTAAGATGGGAGCCGCCTGTGTCCTTGATCGAGAAAGAAATCGCCAAACGCCGCACCTTTGCCATCATTTCCCACCC
>JAKQGS010000161.1 GCA_029556045.1 Pseudomonadota bacterium
CCTGCCCCCCCAGTGCAAATTAAGGGCCGTCATTCTCACGACTTAACATATTGTTATTATAAAGTTATTCAATGCAGTGAACGAAGCTGTGTCAACAAAAGTGACACCAGAACGAGCGCCTGGTCAGCCTGATCCTGGAGGCCCAGGGGCGATTCCCCCCGAACGGCGATCTCTATAAGAAGCTAAAATAATGAAATAATTAAGGTTTAATTTAAGTTCCAAACCCCATCTGCCGAATTCTATCTGTGAATGACCACATGAATCTCAGTGAGCGGGGTTCTCATGGGACGGTTGAGTTTAAAACATCTGATATTACCGGTTTCACTCTGGATGACATCCTGTTCAGGCATCCCCCGTCTGTTTGACGAAAAAAAGAAAGACACACGCTCGTCTGAGGCCTCTCCACTTGTCCCCACGCAAATCGTCAATGGTGTTGTGACCGCATCCATCGCGGCGGGTAGCGCCGGTGTGCAACGGATCGAAGTTGAAAAAACCTCATTGGGTGGCGCGTCTGTGGAGTTCCCCCCGGGGGCCTTGGCGGTAAACACCGACATCAATATCGAAGAAGCCACCTCGCTGGCCACTCCTGGTCAGGCGTCGGAACTGGGGATCTCGCAGGAGTTTGGCCAAAAAGGTCCCGCTGTACTGGTGAGCCCCAGCGTGCCACAGGATGCAGTTGCTCCGTTTACCATCGCCATTCCAATTTCATCCCCCACCGGTCTGATACAAAGTGATGACAATCTTGCGGTGCTCTATCGCGTCAAAAGCGAAACCTCTCAAACGATGTCGTCTGGAATCATTCCCCGCTCGCAATTGACGGTGGTGGATCGCAACGTCAGTTTTCCCACCAGTCGGTTTGGTTCCTATCAGGCGGTCTACCTGGCAGCACCGGTGGAAAGTGTTGTGGAAGTCCCCACCACCCTGCCGCCCCAATCCCATGCTGTGGCCACTGCTTTGCCTCCCCTGCAGGTTTCCTCCGTCACACCGTTTTTCGTGAAAGCCGGTGATACGGTGACAATATCCGGTTCCAACATCCGCTCATCCCTAACGCTGGCTTGGAGCAGCACGAAGATTGAAGTGACCGTCGATAGCGATGGTTCTGCCAGTTTTGTAGCCCCATCGGAGGGAAAGGCTGGCCTGTCCACCATCGTGATCGAGCAGGATGGTATTTCCACCACTTCATCGTTGTTTTATTCCGGCCCCGATTCCTACCCCATGATGTCCGTCGCATCGACGGAAGTTTGTGAGGGGGTCAAGTATTTTGACCAGAGTGGCACCCTGCAAACCGGTTCTAAAACCTGCCAGGCTAATAGTGTTTGTACCGCGGATGGGCAGGTGGGGTGCATCACCTCCACCACCTTTAAAGCGGCAGATATGAACCAAGTTACCTCCGGCAATATCAAAGCAGGTATCACCATCGCCGGTGTCAGTGGGTCGATCATCCCGGAGTCTCATAATACCTGTTCCTCCGACGGCGCCATCGGCTGTGTGACAACGGCCTCCTACAAATCAGCCGATATGGCGATTGCCATTGCGGGCAACATTAAATCCGGCAATACCATCGCTGGCGTCACCGGTTCGTATTCAGGCACCAATAATAGCTGTGTCTCAGATGGGGAGGCGAGTTGTGTGGTCGATGGTTCCACGTTTAAGGCGGCGAAACTTGCTAACTTCGTAGCTGCGGATATCAAATCTGGGGTGTCGATTGCGGGTGTTGCTGGGAGTGCCACTCTTGAATCCCACGCCGACTGTGCTGCTGACGGCATGACGGGTTGTGTGACGACCGCTTCGTATAAGTCTGCGGACATGAGTGTTGTCAACAATGGCAATATAAAATCCGGGGTCACCATTGCAGGTATAACGGGGCAATATCCTTCGGCCACCTATCCACTCACGGGGGCCGATGCGACAGCGGATCTCGATTTTGCGACCTTTGATGCCAAGATCAAGAGTGGCGCGGTCTTTGAATGGTTTGATGCCTATGGCAACCGCTACACCAATACGGGTGATCTTGACATTGCAGCCGCCAATATTATTTCGGGTATGACAATCTTTGGTACCACTGGCACAGCTGTATCGACGATTTGCGGCAGCGATGGCCAAACTGACTGCATTACGACCACTACGTACAAATCGGCGAACACCAGCGCCTACACCGCTTGGGATGTGCGTAAGGGTAAAACCATCGGTGGGGTTGCAGGAGAGATCACATTCTTCAAAAACATGGCCAACATCATTTCCTTTGATCGAACCACAGGGGATGGAGCAGTCACAGGGCTGGATATTTACGACACCATCGACGACTATAACAACGGCGGAATCTTCCCCACCCAAAACAACGCTGGTTGGGACCAAGCCTCGGGGGCCAATTGGGTGATGGATCCTGCCAATGATGAAATCGGGGATGGTGGCACCGCAAATAACGGTATCTGCGATGGAACGGAATCCTGTGTCTTTATAGACCGCCTGACCAACCTGATGTGGGCGAGAGCTGATGCTACGTCGATGGCTTGGGAAACAGCAATCACATACTGTGAAAACTTAACCTATGGGGGTTACACTGACTGGCACCTACCCACCCAGAAGGAATGTATTCAGGCGCACACGAATGGAATCGCAAGCCTGAAAATGTCAAATAAATTAAATCTCGCGATCACCTACTATTGGACATCGACGACAGTTTCCAATAACACAAATTACGCCTGGTACGTCGATCCAAACTATGGTTTTGCAAGTGGTACATTTAAAAGCAGTAGCTATGGAGGTATCTGCGTTCGCTAGCCTTGAAGATTCTTTGGATTTAACCCCCCGGATAGTCCCTGGCGCTCATTGCACATTAGGCCGTGTTCAATTTCTTAATATCCTGAAATTATTTAAAAAATGACCCAAAAGAACCTGCGTTTAACGAATTGAGCAAATTTCCACGTGGTTTAAGAAGTTTCCACCCAATTCATAAAAAATCCACCAAATGTGATATTATGAAGAAAAATCCACCGTATTGAAGGATTTTCCACTATGACCGTTGAGGACTTTCATCCGACGTACTTTCAAAGTCAGCGCGTACCGGAGGGAGCACGGCTTGTTGGCTATGCAGCCCTTGTTCACCAATTAAAAATTCATTCACCATTGCGGCATAACCCGTCCTGCGTTTCCGACCAATTTTACAGAGAGAGCAAACCAAAGCAGAATGGAATGTTTCTGGTTTATGGAAAACGCTATTGGCCAGGAGATCGTTTACAGGATCATCTTGAATTTTCCCTACGACATGAAACATTCGATCTTCTTTGTCTCAGCCGAATCTTTAAAAATATTCCTATCGAAGAAATTGAATCCTCGGTGGCTGAAAAACCGAATGGTATCTATGCCCGACGGATATGGTTTTTGTATGAGTATCTCCTTCAAAAAAAGATCAAAGTTGAAGATCTCACAGCAGTAACGATTCAACCTCTTCTGGACCCTCAAAAATACTATGTAAACAAAACAGGCCCCATTTCAAAAAGACATCGCATCCAAAATAATATGTTAGGCAATCGAGATTTTTGCCCAGTCATCCAAAAAACCGAGAAAATTGCGAAAGCTATCGAACAGAAATTTGATGAGCAGGCGAAGCAAATAATGGCTAAGGTTAGCCGAACTACCATCATGCGTGCTGCAAGTTTTCTTTTACTCGCAGATACCCAGGCAAGTTTTGCTATTGAAGGGGAAAGAGCTCCGAGACTCAGGCTGGAGAGATGGCTCAAAGCCGTTTCTAACGCGGGTAAAAATCGATTTGATCTCCAAGAGCTAAACCGTTTGCATGGCATACTTATTCACGACAATCGTTTTACTCCAGTAGGAGTTCGCCAGGAAGAAGTCTTTCTGGGTGAGCGCGATGTCTATGGTTCACCCCTTCCAGAATTTATCGGTGCCAAACAATCTGATTTAGTCACCCTGCTTGAGGGATTTTTTCAAGTTTCTTCGACTCTAGAAGGATCTGACGTGGACGCCGTATTGCGGGCAGCTGCGCTTGCCTTTGGCTTTGTCTACATTCACCCTCTTGCAGACGGTAATGGTCGAATGCACCGCTATATTCTCCATCACATCCTATCCCGGAGCGGCTATACCCCAACAGGTGTTATATTCCCAATTTCATCTGTTTTGTTAGAGCGCATTGACGACTATCGCTCCATCTTAACCGCCCACACAGGCCCATTGATGGACTATATTGAATGGGAACCAAACGACAAAGGAAATGTTCGCATTTTAAATGATACCGCGGATCTCTACAAATATTTCGACTGTACGAAAGCCGCCGAATTTGTCTACGAATGCTTGGAGCATATGATTAAGCATTCCATACCGGCAGAACTTACATATTTGGAAAGTTATGACCGGGTCCTAAATGGCATCGAGATGATTGTTGAAATGCCCAATGAGAAAGTTAAGCGTCTCATTCACTATATTCGAGAAAACCATGGCAAACTTGGTAACAATAGACGTTCGGGTGAGTTTGCTGCTCTGACAAATGCAGAACTGGAAAAAATCGAAGAACTTGTGAATCATCATCTTCCTGCTAGATAGGCCAGTCCCTGGCGCTTTCGCGGGGTCACCTGGTTTCGCGGGCCAGCCCCAACTTTAAAACAAAGTCGGCTGGCTGTTCGTATAAAGGGGTTCGACGCGGGGGGCGCAGTTTTTGAACTCTTCCACATACCGTTTGGCGTAAGGGCCAAAGAAGAAAACTTCCTTAGGCGCCACAGCCGCAATGATCTCACGGTATTCTTTGCTGTCGCAGGTGGAGGCAATGTAAAAACGGTCTTCAATGGCGCGAAACACTTCCGGATCGTTGGTTTCCAAAAGCGAGTCCTCGATGAGAAGGATTGGTCCATCCGGCAGAGGGCTGCGCAGTTTATTTTTTCCCTGGGTATGGGTGGGAAGTAGTTTTACTGCCGGTGTGCGGGACTTAGGAGTCCACAGACCGTAATTGCCCAGATCAAAATCGTGGGCTTCATACGTTTTATTGATGCGGTAGATTGCGGGATGCACCGTCACCGGAATGTCGTTCTCCGACAAAAACCGGGTGATCTCCTGGGCCATCGGTGTGACCTGGCAGAGCACGATGGGATAAATCTCGTCTTTGATCATGCGGCGGATCGTGCGCAAAAGACGGTCTTTTTCCTTCTTGCGGTTTGGCATATGGATGTTGGGATCGGGATGTGCGGTGGCTCCAAGAATCAGCGTCTGCGCTTTTTTGAGCTGCATCTGCCGCGCTGTCGGCGTTTTTTGGGTTTGCAACTGTGGCGCATATAGAAGCCGCTTGTGATCGGTTTCAATGTACAGCGACGCCCCCCCCAGACCGTATCCCGAGGGCAGCAGCTCCATCTTGAGTTTGCCGATGGCAAAGGGACGGTTGTATTGACAGGTCAGGGCTTTGACATGTTTTTTGTTGGCTTTGAGTATATCGATGGTTTCTTCGGTGGCAATCACCTGCGGACCCAGGGTACCGATGTTGGCAGACGAAGAGGATGACAGAAACGAAAGATCACCGGACGCTTTGGCATCCAACCACAGGATAGACCCGTCCAGATGCAACCCATCTTCCGTAGGTTGGATCTTGATGTCGCCCGAGGATTTTTCCTGTGCCCGCATCCCCATGCCGATTTACCACTTGACTTAGGATAAAAAATTTAAAGGTCCTACTTACCTTATAGAGGACACCAGTGGTACGGTCAAGCGGCACAGCCTGATTAAGTTCTTGAACATTTTGAAAGTTTTTTGGGAATCAGTAACCCGATGTCGAGACGCGGGTTGGATCCTCGTACCGGACAAAGTAGGTGAAGCGCCGGTAGAAGATATCGAAAGGGGTGGCTCCCTCGTAAGAACCGTTGTTAAAATAGGCGTACAATTTCAAATATTGTCGATAGTTACGGGCAATTTTCTCAAAGTAGTCCCGCCGGTTTTCGTAGTTTGCCATCGCTCGTCCCCCTTCAAAATTCGCACTCACCCTCTATCGGCAAGGAGCAGCAAACATTGAGTTACTCGCCGTGTTTTTGGAAAAACCTCGTGAAATATCGGCTAATTAGAAAATTGTACTTCGGCGTGGGGAGCCGCGACTTATACCGATGGCTCTGGTATCATTGATGAAAAGTACCTTGGTAAACGAAAGGGATTCGGCCCCCATGTGGATTTACCCGCTGTTATCAGCCGTTTTGATTGCGGCCCTGATGATTTTTCTGCACCTGTGGAACCAGTCCCGCTCGACGTCGCGGTCACTTACCTACCGCAGCAATTATCTCGTTTTGCTGGCAGTGGCGGAGCGGGTGGTGCAAAAGATCAATCAGCTGGCCCCGGTGGCGGAGCACGTGAAAGAGGAAAAACTCCTGGACCTCTACGAAGGAGCCATCAAACTTGTGGAAAACCTGCTGTCTGCCATGCAGCGACTCCCCCACTTTGGGCAGGACGGTGCGTCGGTCCGTTCAGGCCTGGTGCTGGCGCGGGAGTGTGAGTCCCGGGTGGACCGGGTCTACGATAATTTTAAGTCTTCCCTGGAGGGTGGGCCATTTGAGATGTCCCGCTGGCTTCCCGCCTGGAAGGGGCCGGACCTGCTGGAGGTCAAAGGGTGTTATTTCTGCTCCAAACCGCCCCATGTTGACCAGTTTCGTCAGGTGCGCACCAAGATTAATGGCATCGTCGTGAGCGTTTGGGGATGCCAAGCCTGCCGCGATGAGCTGAAACAAACCGGCAAGGCCAAGGTGCTCTATTTTACCCGTGGCGGCCAGCCCATCCACTGGAGCCACGTGAAGGAGTACAAGCCGACGCAGGACTTTTGGGGACTCAATCAGAAGGGCTACCGTTTCCCCCACGAGCCGAAGCTTAAACTGGTGATCTCCAACAGCGAGAGAGTCGACCCCTGATCCGTTAACTTTGGCTGGCGTTGTTGCAGTTTTCGTGTCAAAAACTTGAGGCCTTCAAAATTCATTCAAGTCTTTTTATTAAAAGCTTATAGGAGCGTTATATGTCTAAGCCCATTCAGGTTGCGGTCACAGGTGCGGCAGGTCAAATCGGTTACAGTTTGTTGTTTCGTCTGGCCTCTGGCGAGGTGTTTGGCGCCAACCAAAAGGTGCGCCTGAAGCTGGTGGAATTGCCCGGCGCGATAAAAGCGGCGGAAGGCACCGCCATGGAGCTGCTGGACTGCGGCTTTCCCACCCTGGATGGACTCGATGTTTGCGACAGCCCCGAGACCGGATTTGATGGCGTGAACTGGGCTCTGCTGGTTGGCTCCAAACCCCGCGGCCCCGGCATGGAACGCAACGACCTCTTGAAAGACAACGGCCATATCTTTGTGGGCCAGGGCAAAGCCCTGCGCAAAGCCGCCAGTGATGTGCGCATCGTGGTGGTGGGCAACCCCTGCAACACCAACTGCCTGATCGCTCAGCACAACTGCAAAGATGTTCCGGCCACCCGGTTTTCCGCCATGACCATGCTGGATGAAAACCGCGCCAAAGCCCAGCTAGCCATCAAAGCCGGTGTGAACGTCGGTGCTGTCACCAACCTGGCCATCTGGGGTAACCATAGCTCCACCATGTTCCCGGACTTTGAAAACACCAAGATCAACGGCAAGCCTGTGACCGAAGTGATCAGCGATCGCGCCTGGCTTGAAAAAGACTTTATCACCACTGTGCAAAAACGCGGTGCGGCCATCATCGAAGCCCGCGGCAAGTCTTCCGCAGCGTCCGCAGCGTCCGCCTGTATCGATCACATCAAACGCTTTTCCACCAAAACTCCGGCGGGCGACTGGTTCTCCGCTTCGGTGCCGAGCGATGGCTCCGCTTATGACATCCCGTCTGGATTGATCTTCTCCTTCCCGATTCGTTACAATGGGGATGGGACTTATGAAATCGTGCGCAATGTTCCGTTGAGTGATTTTGCCCGGACCAAAATCGGCCTCACCACCAAAGAACTGTTAGAAGAGCGCGAGATCGTCAAAGAGATGCTTGGCAAATAATTTTTGCAGGACCCCACATGTTAGTGATGCGATTTTTAGCTTTTACCGTGGCGGCGCTGGTGGGACTCACCGGTTGCCTGCCGCCGTACCTGGCTAAATATCGTCAGCAAAACGGAGCCACTGCTGAACCGGGGGAACCCCTTGCGGCGACCCCTGGGAATCAAGCAGCAACCCCCGCATCCGTGGGGGAAGATTCCCCCCCTGCCCCGACCTCACGGAAGGCGGAACCCCGTCTGACCCAGGTGGATCCTCAGACCTTTCGGATCCCGGCCCCCATTGGAGAGGTCTGGGATAGTGCCGTCGATGTTCTGGTTAAAAACTACACACTCACGGCTGTTGAGCCCAAAACCGGTGTGATTTCAACCGAATGGGATACGTATTACAAAGATGACATGACATACCGCAACCGGTTGACCCTTCGGTTTAAGGGAATTGCCCCGCAGGAAACCGAGCTGGTGGTGGCCAATACCCTGCAGTCGCTGGGGTACCCCACGGAAGGTGTTGCAGAAGTTTGGCTTCCGGTGGAAGGCAGTGAAGAAGAAATCGTGCGGGTCGCTAAGAACGTGGCGATTTTATTAGGAATCAACGAAGATCTGCCGCCGCCTCGGCCGGTGGCTATCAAACCTAAGAGTTCGGACAAACCAGCGGAGCCCTCCGACGCGGAAATCCCGGTTCCCCCCAAAGTTCCCCAGCCCCATTGACTTTTGCGCCCCCGTGCTTAATTTCCCTTTGGCCTTTTTAATTTGGAGAACAAATCCCATGGCGATGTTTAAGCGTGTGTTTTTGATGATTGCCGTCAATATCGGGATCGTGGTGACGATCTCGATCGTTCTGAGCCTGCTCGGTGTGCAGCCCTACATGACCCGTTACGGGATCAATTATGAGTCCCTGGCGATCTTCTGCCTGGTTTGGGGTATGGGGGCTTCCTTCATTTCTCTTCTGATCTCGAAGCAGATGGCCAAGTGGACCATGGGGGTTCAGATCATTAACCCCAACCAGATGG